>DAIBSV010000018.1 GCA_027415455.1 Nitrospirota bacterium
ACGACTCTATTTTCCAGATTGAGCCGTTCCCGGAGTGGCGTTCCCTCTCTCGGAGAAACGATACTGAAAAAGGCGAGTATTACTGAGGCCATTTCAATAAAAAAAAGGCAACCCAAATCGGGTTGCCTTTTTTTTGTCATTTTCGGAATAGATCGACAAGATCCGTTTTTATCAGGTTCCCGTTCTCACCCGGCTACGGTTCAGGTACCAGAAGAGGGTGAGAAGGCCAATCAGAACAAAGGCCCCGATTCCGGATAGGGCGCCGATCGAAGACTTGATGCCATAGGTGGGGGTTCTGGCTGGATTATAGATCACAAAGAGCATGGCATAAACGGTGTAGGCTGTAACGATGGAAAAGACGAAGGAAAGAAGGGTGACCCAGCCCAGCCGCTTATGAACCAGAGGATTCTTCTTGAGGATTCGCTGTCCGTTCAATACCTCTGTCGACATGAAGCCGTTAAAGACAACGACTCCCGTCAGGATCAGGGCTGCGGTGGAAACAAGGGAATGGAAGATGATGATGGGATAATAGACCATGTATTTGATCATTTGTGGGCCGCCGAACCCGACGATTCCGACGATATATTGCTGGGCAAGATACATCAGGAACCACCCGGCCACCAGAATGGTCGAAAGAAGCATGGAGTTATGATGGGCCGTTCCGCGATGTTTGCGTCCGAGATAGGCTCCGAAAAACAGGCAGGAAAAAACGATCGTTTCACTGGTGATCGTCAGGTCCCACCAGAAGTCGGCTTTTGTTCCAAGAAATCCATGCATGCTCTAACCGTTTCCCGTGTTGGATGTCGGATCGTCGCCGCTTTCGAGCGCCTTGCACACGAAATACCAAAGGCCAAAAGGGACGATGCCGGCAAAAAGAAAGACCATGAAAAAAAGGGCTCCGAAACCCATGAACACCTTTGACGGGTTGCTCCCTACCGCATGAAAGAAGGCCGAGAGGAAGCGACCCCCCAGGAAGTTCGGAACCATGAATGTATAGCCGAATCCCCAGAACCCAAAAACGGAGGTCAGCAAGGGATGTCGTTTCGCAAGGCCGAAAAGCGAAGTGTCTTTTGATGCCATTAACCCTTTTTCCTTGTCAGGGAGCGATCAGTCTTCAATGAGTCCCTCTCTCAAAAGGTTAAGGGAGAGCGGTCCTGAAGGCAAGAGGTCAGGCAGTCCGCTTTTCGAGAGCCTGAATCCGATCGATGTCCGACAGAAGTTCCTGGACCTTTTCGGGGGGAAGGGAGTTTCGCCGGAGGGTTGTCTGGACTCTTCTTTTGTCGACCGTTTGTCCCCAAATTCCGAGAATGGTCCGGCTTCCATGACACTGGATTTTGCGGACGAGTTCGTCGGCATCCCCGTTTTTCCATTCCAGGATGATCGAGGAACCCGTTGTCCTGATGGACTTGAGAGAGCGGGGGGTCAGAAGAAGACACTGGTTCACGATGGAGGTGAATCCCGAAAAGAGAACGAGCCAGAAGGCTCCGAAGAAAAGATAAAACCAGAGCGAGGAGGTCTGGTGGTGGACGATGTAGCCGAAAGAGAGAATGCCGGACAGAACGAGGGCCGACCCATGGAAGAGACCGCTTGTCAGGGCGCCTTTTTTATCCGGGGTGAGGACATATTGTTTGTCTACCATGGGTGCAGAAAATAGCATATAATCAACCAACATTCAATATTCGATCGGGGGAGGGATGATCGTCTGGAAGGGACGGAGAATAAGTGTGGACCTCATGGAGGTTCCGGGAGAAAAAGCCGCCCGGGATTTCGAAATCGTCCGCTTTGGCCAAGGAGTTGCCATTCTCCCTGTCCTTGATGACGGACGGATTGTTCTCATCCGTCAGTATCGTCCGGCTGTGGAGAGTGCCATCCTTGAAATTCCGGCTGGAAAGATCGAAGAAGGGGAAGATATTCTGGTCGCGGCTGCCCGAGAATTGCGCGAGGAAACCGGAATAACGGGAATGACCCTTCGGGTGATGACATCGATCTGGACCACGCCCGGATTTTGCGACGAGGTCATCCACCTTGTTCTGGCGAAAGGGGGAAGACTCGGCAATCCCCAGCCCGAAGAGGATGAATGGATCGAGCCACCCGTATTCTATGCCCAGGATGAGATATCCGAACTCGTCAGATCGGGGATGATTCGTGATTCGAAGACTCTTGTCGCGCTGGGATGGGCTGGCCTTTTTCAGGGGAATCGGTAGCATGCAAGAGGCGGGGGATGATTTGGGTTTGGATGCGGCCGATGGTATGATGGACATTCCCGGCCTTTTTCGGGTGGCGGGAGGAGCCATACTCTGGAAGGCCGCGACCTGTTTTCAGGTCGGCCCTTGCGGAAGTTGCGAGGAGCTTTGTCCGACCGGAGTTCTCGGTCTGGAGACACCCGGACATCTCGGAGAGAAGGCCCCGGCCCTCCGATACGCCGACTGCATCCGATGCAGGTTGTGCCTTGTGACCTGTCCCGCCGGAGCCTTGACACTTTCTCCGGGTGGCGCTTTCCGGAATTGAGAACAACGTCGGATCCGGGGTTTCCGTTAAGGGCGTGAGCCGGAGTTCTGCTGATATGGCCAATCAAAATCCCTCTTTTCTTCCCGTGCTTTCATCCTGGGAAAATTCTGAATCGGCGGGAATCTCTTCTGCCATTGACCTCGCAAATGGGTCCTTTTCCGGACTCGGTCCCGCGATCATTCTGGACTCGCTCGAAGAAGGAGTCGTTGCGATAGGACTCGACAAGAAGATCCTGTACATGAACCGAGCCGCCCGTGAAATCCTGGGCATGCCGGAAGGGGACTTTTCCGGAATGGATTGCCAGAAGGCCATGCGAACTTCCGTGTGCAGCGCACGCTGCCTTCTGGAAAAGACACTCGAAACGGGAGAATCCTTCAGAAATTACGAAATCACCCTCACGGACCACCACCGGAGGAGCCGACTCGTCCGCGTCAATACGGCCCTTCTGCGCAATGCCGAGGAGCAGGTCATAGGCGGGGTCGAAATCTTTCATGACGTGACCCAGATCGCTGAACTGCGCAAGGAGTTGAAAGGACGTTATTCCTTCGGCCGGATCATCGGTCAGAGCCAGCGGATGAAAGAGCTGTTCGACCTTTTGCCGGTCGTGGCCCAGAGCAAGTCGACCGTACTGATCGAAGGTGAAAGCGGGACCGGCAAGGAGTTGGTGGCGCATGCCATCCACGAAAACAGCCCCCGGAAAGAAGGCCCTTTCATTAAGGTCAACTGTGCCGCGCTGTCGGAGGGTGTCCTCGAATCCGAACTGTTTGGCCATGTCCGCGGAGCCTTCACGGGCGCGGTATCAAGCAAGCCGGGCCGATTTGAAATGGCCTCGGGGGGAACGCTTTTTCTGGATGAAATTGGGGAAATTTCCGCCGCCATGCAGGTCAAGCTTCTGCGAGTCCTTCAGGAGGAGGAATTCGAGCGGGTCGGAGGAACGAAAACTCTGAAGGTCGATGTCCGGGTCATCGCGGCCACGAATCGGGATTTGAAAAAAGCCATCGAAGAGGGATCGTTCCGCAAGGATCTGTACTACCGGCTCCGGGTCGTCCCGCTCTCACTGCCCCCACTCCGGGAGAGACGGGAGGATATTCCTCTTCTGGTATCGGCCTTTCTCGCGAGGTACACCGCCGAGTTCGGGAAAAACATTGAGGGGGTGACCCAGTCCGCCCTGGACGTGCTTCTCAATCATGACTATCCGGGAAACATCAGGGAGCTTCAGAACATTATGGAGCATGCCGTTCTGCTGTCTACGGGGCGCATGGTGGATGTCAAGGACCTTCCCAGGGATCTCTGGACACCGCCTGGCGAGCGCCCCTTCCTGGATTCGGTGCTGTCTCTCCCTCAGCCGCTTAAAAACATTGAGGACGCGCTGATTCAGAAAGCCATGGAGCGGACAAACGGCAACATGTCCGAAGCGGCCCGCCTCCTTGGTATCGGTCGATCGACCCTCTGGAGAAGACTTCGGGAAAAAGGGGGAGGCTCGTGATTCTGTCAACGTCTTCCGTGGATTTTCTTTCGGAGATGAAACGCCACAGGCTTGTTCCCGTCGTGGGAGAGGCTTTGTCCGATTTTCTGACGCCTCCTGGCGTCTATTCCGCCCTTCCGTCCGCCGCTCCGAAATTTCTTCTCGAGAGCGCGACGGGAGGGGACCGCTGGGGGCGATATTCCTTTGTGGGGTCGGGGGTTCATTTCTCTTTCAGGGGGACCCTCAAAGGCGGAGTGACTGTCCAGACATTCCGGGAAGGACGGGTCGTTTCATCGGTCCACCATGAAGGAGATCTCCTCGACAGCTTTTCTCATGCGATGGCTTCTCTGGATGCCTTTGTCGACAGCAGATTCCCCGTCTTTTCCCAGGGGGCGATCGGATACTTTTCCTACGACATGGTCCGGTGTTTCGAGGATCTGCCGCATACTCTTCCGCACGCCGATGATTTTCCGGACCTGGACTTCGTCGTTCCCGAAATCATGGTCATTTTCGATCATGCCCTTCAAAAAATTCGGATCATGACCTGGGCTGATCGTCAGAATGGTGACCCGGTCCGTCTTTATGAAGAGGCGAGGGTGCGTCTCCAGACATTCTGGGAATCACTTTTCTTGTCGCGCCCCCTTCCGAAACCCGCTCTTTCTGAACAGAGAGGACGCTTTGCTGTCCGGGAGATTCCGGATGCTGAAAAATTCAAGCAGGCCGTTGAACGGGCGAAGGAGCACATCAGGGCCGGAGACATTTTTCAGGTTGTTCTTTCCCGTCGCTTTGAATTCGACTGGGAAGGTTCTCCCTTGACCCTGTACCGCGTTCTTCGCTCCATCAATCCTTCTCCCTATCTTTATCTTATCGAGAATGGACCTTTTTCCTTGGTCGGCTCTTCTCCGGAGCTTTTTGTGAGAGTCACCGGGAAAACCGTTGATCTCAGACCCATTGCAGGGACGGTCCGCAGATCGGGAGATCCGGAGGAAGATGCTCGGCGTTCACAGGCGTTGCTGGCCGATCCGAAGGAGCGTGCCGAACACGTCATGTTGGTTGACCTGGGACGCAACGACGTGGGCCGTATTTCGGGAAAAGGAGGGGTGCGGGTTAGCGAAATGATGGTTCTCGAACACTATTCCCATGTCACACACATCGTGAGCCATGTGACGGGAGAGCTTGCCGAGGGGAAGACGGGTTTCGATGTCATCAGGGCGGCGCATCCGGCGGGAACTCTTTCGGGAGCTCCAAAAATCCGGGCGATGGAAATCATCGAGGATCTGGAGACGATTCGTCGGGGACCTTATGCCGGATGCGTCGGGGTCGTTTCCTTTTCGGGTGACGTGGATCTTGCGATTGCCATCCGGTCGGTGTTCATTTCGGGTTCCAGGGGGTTTTTTCAGGCGGGGGCCGGGATCGTCGCAGATAGCGATCCGGAGCGTGAGAATCAGGAGATCCTGGCCAAGGCCCAGGCGATGGTCCGGGCTTTGGAGATCACCCATGGAAGTGAGGGATCATGGCTTTTCTGATGATCGACAACTACGATTCCTTCACATACAACCTCGTCCAGTATTTCTGGGAACTCGGAGTCGAGATGGAGGTCTTTAGGAACGATCGGATCCGTCTCGCCGAAATCGATGTCTCGAACCTCGAGGGAATCGTCCTTTCTCCCGGTCCAGGAACGCCTGCGGATTCGGGGATCTGCCCGGATATCGTCAGGGAGCTGGCTCCGAAAATCCCCATCCTGGGAGTGTGTCTGGGCCATCAGACGATCGGGGAGGTCTTCGGGGGATCTGTCGTGCGAGCCCCTCGCCTCATGCACGGCAAGACTTCGCCGGTCCTGCATGATGGCTCCGATCTCTTTGCGGGAATTCCAAGCCCGTTCGAGGCGACACGATATCATTCCCTGATCGTTCTCGAAAGCACTCTCCCGGAGGAGGTCGAGGTCACGGCCAGAACGGAGGAGGGGGAGGTCATGGCATTGGCCCATCGTCTCTATCCGACGCGCGGTGTCCAGTTCCATCCGGAATCGATCCTGACCCTCCATGGAAAGACGCTCCTCGCAAATTTCATTTCGATCGCCCGCTCCTTCAAGGCGATGGGAACTGGACCGGAAAAATGAATCCCCGTGATGCCCTTCTTGCCTTGGTCGATGGAAAATCCCTGTCCCGTGCAGAGATGGCCGGAATCATGGGGGAGGTGATGGACGGGAAGGTAGCGGACGCCCTGTTGGCCGGAATTACGGTGGCCCTCCTTGCCAAAAAGGAGACGCCGGAGGAGATTTCGGGGGCGCTGGATGCCCTTCTGGCACGACAATGCCCCTTTCCGGCCAGCGGGGAGGATGCCGTGGACGTCTGTGGAACAGGAGGCGACCGGTCGGGCACGGTGAATCTTTCAACGGCGGTTTCTTTCGTGCTGGCGGGGGGTGGCGTCAAGGTTATCAAGCATGGGAATCGGGCCATTTCAAGCCGTGCCGGTTCGGCCGATGTCCTCGAGGCCCTGGGGCTGCGTGTCGATATGACCCCAGACCAGGCGGCCCTTCTCTATCGGGAAACGGGGTTGACCTTTCTTTTTGCCCCCCTCTACCATCCGACCCTTCGGGTTGTTGCCAATGTGCGCCGGGAGCTTGGAATTCGGACCTTTTTCAATCTTCTCGGGCCCCTCGCCAATCCTGCGCGGGTTCGCAGGCAGGTCGTCGGAGTCTACGATCCCGAGCGTCTGACCATGGTGGTGGATGTTCTGGCCCGAACGGGAAGTCGGGAAGTCCTCGCGTTGTTCGGAGACGGTCTCGATGAGGTCAATCTTGCATCGACGACCACAATGGTCCATCTTTCCTCTGGAAAGATGACGACGAGTGAGGTGACGGCAAAAGATTTCGGGCTTGACCCCTCCCCCGTGTCCGATGCCCTCGGGGGGGACAGGGAACGAAATGCCCACCTGATAAGCCGGGTTCTCAACGGGGATCGCTTTCCTCTCAGGAACTGGGTTCTGGCGGGAGCCGCCCCGGGATTCCTTGTGGCCGGGAAAGTGACGAGCTTGAGGGAAGGTGTGGAGGCGGCAAGGAAGGCGATCGATTCCGGTTCGGCCCTGGCCGTCTTCCGGCGATGGAAGGAATTGTGCGCCTCATGATGCTTCTTGACCGTATCGTCGAGGAAAAACGAAAGGAAGTGGCGTTGGCCTCCAGGAGCCGTCCTCTCTCCCTCCTGGAAAAAGAGGTGGTGCGGGCCCCCTCCGTCCGCCGTTTCGTGTCACATTCTCCGACAATTTCCGGCCATCCCAGAATCATTGCGGAAATGAAAAGAAAGAGCCCTTCGAGAGGACTCATCAGGGATCCCTACGATCCCGAGGATCTGGCGGAAAAATACAGAAAAGGGGGGGCTTCCGCCCTTTCCATTCTGACCGATGGCCCCTTCTTCGGAGGAGAACTCGGGGATCTTTCCCGGGTCAGAAAGACCCCTGCGGGAGAAGCTCTCCCCCTCCTCAGGAAGGATTTCATCCTGGATCCCTATCAGGTATGGGAGAGCCGTTGTGCGGGAGCGGACATCCTCCTCCTTATTGTCAGGATCCTGACGCAGGAAGAGCTTCGTAACCTGCTCGCACTGACCACCGATCTCTCCATGACCGCTCTCGTCGAGACCCACACGGAGAATGAGGTGGAAAGGGCTCTCGAAGCAGGATCCCGTCTCATCGGTGTCAACCATCGTGATCTCGACACCCTGACGATCGATCTCGATCGGGGGGCCCGTCTTGCACGGATGATTCCCGGGAATGTCGACAGGGTTGCGGAAAGCGGTCTCAAGACAAATGCGGATTTCAGGCGCATGGGCGATCTTGGTTTCTCGGCGGTTCTCGTGGGGGAAAGTTTCCTTGCCTCCCCGGATCCACAGAAGGCGCTCGAGGAGTTCCGTGGCGCTCTGGATTAAAATATGCGGAATCACGAATCCCGCCGATGCCCGGCTTGTCGCCCTCTCGGGAGCGGATGCCGTCGGTCTGATCTTTTCCGAGAAGTCTCCACGGTTCGTGACCATTGCAGCTGCCCGTTCCATCTGTGCGGCCTTGCCCCCGTCCATGGAAAAGGTGGGCGTGTTTGTCCTGCCTGAGTGGGAGCGGATCGGGGCGATTCTGGAGGAGGTCCCTCTCGATGTGATCCAGTGGCATGGGGGGGATTTGGGAGCTGAAGGCTACGAAAGGCTCTCCCGTTTTGGACTTCCCTGGATCCATGCCGTACGCTGGACAGGGAGGGAACCTCTGTCATTTCCGCCTTCCGCCCGAAATCTTCTTGTGGAAGGATATTCGGAAAAGGCACCGGGGGGAACCGGTCAGTCGTGGGATTACAGGCGACTTTCCTTTGCGGACTCCTCCCTGCCTCTGGTTTTGTCGGGAGGGCTCGCCCCGGAGACCGTGGGAGGGGTGCTGGAAAGCCTGGGAACCCTTCGCCTGTCCGGCGTCGATGTCTCCTCCGGGGTCGAAAAGAGGCCTGGAATAAAAGATGAAGGGAAGGTTATGGAGTTTGTCCGTAATGTCCGGGATTGGGAGAGAAACCAATGATGGAAGAGGGGGCCAAAACATTGTCGAAGAAAAAGGGTTCTCCGGTTCTTCCCGACATGCGGGGATATTTTGGGGAGTTTGGGGGACGATTCGTTTCCGAAACACTGATGTCGGCATTGATCGAGCTGGAGAACTCCTTTCGGAAGGCCTGGCGTGATGCAACCTTTCGGAAAGATTTCCGTGAGACCCTCGCAGAATATTCCGGAAGGCCGACGCCTCTGTATTTTGCAGAATCCCTCACTCGGAAAACGGGGGGGGCCGAGATCTGGCTCAAACGGGAAGACCTGAACCACACAGGGGCCCACAAGATCACCAATGCAGTCGGCCAGGCCCTTCTGGCGAGGCGCATGGGAAAGGGTCGGTTGATTGCGGAAACGGGCGCGGGTCAACATGGGGTTGCAACGGCCACGGTGGCCGCCCGTCTTGGCTTTGAAAGCAGGATCTACATGGGTTCGGAGGATGTGAGACGGCAGTCCCTGAATGTTTTTCGCATGAAATTGCTAGGCTCCGAGGTCTGTCCGGTGGATCTCGGCGGTAAAACACTGAAGGATGCCATCAGTGAAGCGTTGAGGGACTGGTCCCGGACGGTCCGCAATACCCACTATCTCCTGGGGACAGCCTTTGGCCCCCATCCCTTTCCACTCATCGTCCGTTCTTTTCAGTCTGTGATCGGCCAGGAGGTCCGCCGACAGATCCTGTCCGCGAAAGGAAAGCTGCCGGATGCCCTGGTCGCCTGTGTCGGCGGGGGGAGTAATGCGATCGGGCTATTCCATCCTTTCCTTGGGGAGGATTCGGTTCGCATGTTCGGTGTCGAGGCGGGGGGGCGCGCAATCGCACCGGGCGAGCATGCCGCCCGCTTCGCCGGCGGATCCGTTGGGGTCCTCCAGGGAACCCGAACCTATGTCCTTCAAAACCCGGACGGCCAGATAGAAAATACCCATTCCGTTTCGGCAGGTCTCGATTATTCGGCGGTGGGTCCTGAGCTCGCCTACTACCGGGATTCGGGCCGGATTATCTTTGACTGGATCGGGGATACGGATGCCCTCGACGCCTTTCAGGAGCTCTCCCGGCAGGAGGGAATCATTCCGGCGCTCGAAAGCTCCCACGCCATCGCCTACGGCATTCGGCTCGCGCGTTCCATGTCTCGGGACCAGACGGTTGTCATCAACCTCTCCGGACGCGGGGACAAGGATGTGATGGAGGTCTCGAGAATCCTGTCGATGAAAGAGGTGGACAAAATATGACGGTCAAAAATAATGTGGCGCCACGATGGAAGCGTGGTGCGTCCCCGTCCCCTCTCATTCCCTACATTGTGGCCGGGGATCCCGATTTGGCGACCACGGCGACCTATCTCGACATGGCGGCGAAAAAAGGGATCTTTGCCGTCGAGCTCGGGATCCCGTTCTCGGACCCGACAGCCGATGGCCCGGTGATTCAGGCGGCCTCCCAACGGGCCCTTCGCCATGAAACCTCACTTGAAAGCATTTTGGGGTGGTTGTCGGGAATCCCCCGGAACAAACTTCCCGATCTCTATCTGATGACGTACTTCAACCTTTTTCATCATATGGGGGTGGAGAGATTCTGCAGGGAGGCCCAGCGGTCAGGGCGGATCGCCGGCGTCGTCATACCGGACCTTTCCTATGAAGATGGAGCCCTTTATCGTCCGGTGTTCAGGAGATATGGGATCAATGTCGTAGGATTCGTCTCGCCGACCACGCCCCCTGAGCGGGCCCGGAGAATAGTCAGGGATTCCCGCGGATTTGTTTATTATGTTGGACTGATGGGGACGACGGGAAGCGCCCTGACCCTTAGCGATGAAACACGTCAAGTGGTCTCGACCCTTCGTCAATGGACCCGTATACCGGTCTGTGTCGGTTTCGGGATTTCCTCCGGCGAAATGGCTGAAGAGATTCTTGAGTTTGCCGATGGAGTGATTGTCGGAAGCCGATTGGTCCTGGATGAAAGAGATCCCGACAGGTGGAGAAAAACCTTCGAGGAGTTTTTGAACGCGGCAGGAAAGGGCAGGAAATGAAAGAAAAAAAGCGAACTGGGTGGCTTGAGAAAAGGGAAAAGGAAGGCAATTCGACGGGAGCTCTCCCTCTCGATTCTCCGGAGACGGAAAAAAAGGTGAGGATTCCGGAGGGGCTCTGGATCAAGTGCAACCATTGCCGGCAAATCATCTACCGAAAAGAGGTGGACCGCGCTGGAAAGGTCTGCCCAAAGTGCAACTATCACTTTCCGATCACTCTTGCCGAACGTCTCGAGCAAATGGTGGATCCCGGGACCTTTGAGGAGTTTGCGGCCGATGTCGTTTCCTCCGACCCGCTCCATTTTACAGATAGCCAGCGCTACGTCGACCGTTTGCGGTCGGCACAGAAAAAAACCGGCCTGGAAGACGCCATTCGTGTTGGAGAATGCAGGATC
This sequence comes from Nitrospirota bacterium, assembly GCA_027415455.1. The sequence continues at coordinate 10,943 of DAIBSV010000018.1, forward strand.
ATGGACCTGCCTGCGGTTCTGGGGGTCTTTTCGTTCCATTTTATGGGCGGTTCCATGGGATCGGTCGTTGGAGAGAAAGTTGTTCGGGCGGCAGACAGGGCGCTTGAGAAGAAGCTGCCGCTCCTTCTGGTGACGGCATCCGGGGGAGCACGGATGCAGGAAGGAATCTTTTCGCTTATGCAGATGGCGAGAACCTCTTCGGCCGTCGGCCGACTGAAGAAAGCCGGACTCCCTTATCTGACGGTCCTGACCGATCCGACATTCGGAGGAGTCACCGCGAGCTTTGCAATGCTGGGGGATGTCATCATTGCCGAGCCTCGTGCCTTGATCGGTTTTGCCGGACCGCGTGTCATTGAGCAAACGATCCGGCAGCAGCTTCCGGAAGGCTTTCAAAGAGCCGAGTTCCTTCTCGAACACGGATTTGTCGATATGATCGTTGAAAGAAAGAAGCTCAAGGAAACTTTGGCGCAAATTCTTTGCCATCTTGGCTCCGCACGCAGGACGGAGGCTTCGTGCCAGGGGAGCCAGGCGGGTTGAGTTCCCCTTCCGCCGCGGATATTCTCGCACGTCTGGGTCGATTCGGGATTCATCCCGGTCTCGACCGGATGCGCCTTGCCCTGGATTTGCTGGGCCATCCGGAAAAAGGACCGGCGACTTTCCAGATCGTCGGGACCAACGGAAAAGGGTCGACGGCGGCGGCCATCGACGCGATACTTCTCTCGGCCGGGTATCGGACCGGACGATACACCTCTCCCCATCTTTTCGATGTCCGGGAACGAATTCTGATTTCAGGAGAACTCATTTCGGCACCCCTGTTTGAAGATCTTGTCAGGGATGTCGATTCCCTTTGCCGTCGCCATCAGCTCACCCTGACATTCTTTGAGTTTCTGACAGTGGTGGCGTTTCTGGCGTTTTCCCAGGCTAGATGCGAGGTCCTTGTTCTTGAGGCAGGTCTGGGAGGTCGCTGGGATGCAACGACCGCCTCTCGCCCTCTTCTGACGGTTCTGACCCAGGTGGGGCTTGATCATGAAGAGATTCTAGGAAAAGGGATCGAAAGGATCTTTGCGGAAAAAGTGGCGGTTGGAAGGGTCGGAAAGCCTTTTGTGGCGACCCTTCACGATCCTTCATTGAGGGAGAAATTCCTTGAACTCTCTCGCGATGAGGGCTTCATTCCTGTCCTGGACGGAAGAGACTTTGAAGGAGTGTGGGCCTCCCCTGACAATCTTGTCGGGGATCCGCGCCCTCTCAAATATCGGGGACGATGGGGCATCCGGGAGTATGCATCCACCTTGTCCGCGACATACCAGATCGACAATCTGTCGAATGCCATCGCAGCATTGGAGTGGAGTCCTCTTTCCATTCCCCACCACGCTTTCAGGGATGGACTTCTGACCCTGGAGAATCCGGGACGGCTCGAAACGGTTCAGAAAACTCCACCGATTCTACTGGACGGGGCCCACAACCCGCCTGCGATTCAGGCGCTCTGTCAGGCCCTCAAGGACCGATTCGGTCCCTCAGTGGAGTTCGGATTTTTCCTTGCGATCCATTTGGTCAAGGATTGGAAGGAAATGATCCGATTGCTCGCACCGGTGGGTCAGTCATTTTTTTTGACGGAGTCTCCGAAGGGCGGGATGACCGCTCATCCGATGGAAGGCGCTTGGGTTCCCCCCTCTCAAATGGCCGAGGTTCTTAGGAGCATGAATCTGCTCCAGCCCGGGAGGCTCGAGATAAGGGAAGGAGATCGAGACACGCTTCTCGAAGAGGCCATTGAATGGGCGATGGCCAAAGAAAATCGCGTCCTTGTCGTCACCGGATCCCTTTACCTTGTCGGAGCCGTCCGGCCATTTTTCAGACCCTTGTCGGAGCCCCCGCTTTTCTCCTCGAACGAACGGGATCTTCCGGGAACGATCCTCTCTTGAAGACGCGGAAGGCTTTTTTTCTTTTTCATGCCAGTCTCCTTCTCCTGGTCGCATGGATGTTCTTTGCGGACCAACCACATGCGGCAATGGCCGCCTCTCCCCCCTCCGCCACCCCGGACAAGGTCGTTGTTCTCGCAGACAGGATTCGTCTCAATAAAAAAACGAATCTTTTGCATGCCAATGGCCATGCCTTCATCTCAAGGGCTCCATGGACCCTTCGGGCCGATTCCATTATTTTGAACAAGAAAACAAGCGTCGTCTGGGGTGCGGGACATGTCATCTTCAAGGGGCCGAGGACGACGATGAAAGGCGATCGGATCCGGGCAAACCTTCTGACAGGAGAAGCCGTCCTCTACCACGGCAAGGTCAAGACCCAGCAATACTACTCCATGAACAATACCCAGATTTTGTACACCTACCATATACGGGGCGAAGAGATCCACCGGAAGGACCACAAGCATTATCATGTGGAAAAAGGAACGGTGACGACCTGCACCTGCGGAAAAGATGAGAATCCGGCATGGGATATTTCGACAAACTCGGGAGACATGACTCTTGGAGATTCCTTTGCGGGCTCGGGAAACAATCTGGACATCAAGGGAGTCCCCGCTTTGTATATGCCCTATTTTTCTTTTCCGGTCGCCTCGAAAAAAACAGGGTTCCTGTTTCCTTTTGTCCAGGAAAACACGGTGCAGGGACTGGTTTTCTACGATTCCTTTTTCTGGAATATCGATCCGTCCTATGATCTGACTGTCACCTTTGACGACATGACGAACTTCGGAATCGGCGAGGGGATCACTTACCGTCAGGCAATGAGCGACTACCAGAACCTGTCGATCAACATCACCAACCAGGCCATCGACTATCAGGCGCTGGGACTTCGGACGAATGTCTCGTCGACCACGGATCTTTATTCCTACAACACCGACAACCTGTCGATCATGGGGAACATCAACTACGTCAATGCCCAGGATTTCTACCAGCTCATGAGCGTTGGATCGACCATGAGCTTCGATCCCCAGCTGCTGTCCTCCTTTTTTGTAAACGCCTATCAGGACAACAGCGAAATCAATCTGATCGCGGACTACAACCAGGATATTTTTCCGGGTCTGAATACGACAGTGTCGAAGCTCCCCCAGGGCAGCGCAAGCGTCTACGACTACGCCCTTGGGACATCGGGGCTTTATTTTTCGTCATTTCTCTCGGGGGCGAACATCGAAAGCGGACCGCTCTTTTTCCAGCGGGGTTTGATCTATCCGCACGTCACGGGATCCTATGTCCTGGGAGATGGGGCGGTGATCCTGACCCCTCATGCCGGCGTCGTCACGACGGCCTACAGCCAAGGATACCAGACGGCCAGTCCTTATGATCAGGTGGTTCCCAATGCGGGGATCGGGGCGCAATCGACCATTGAGCGCGATTTTCAGATGTCGGGCGGGGGAACCCTGACGCATCAGCTCCAGATGGACGCCGACTTCGACTGGGCGCCGCAGAACAATGAAACCCAGATTATTCAGAGCGGATTTTCCGACAATATTCTTGGCATGAACGCCGTAACGCTTGCTTTGACGCAGCGCCTTTTCTATTCAGGGTCCGAAGGGTCCAAGGAGCTCGTTTCCTTCAAGCTGGCCGACACCTACGACTACCAGACCATTCATTCCTCCTCACAGCCGATGTTTTTCGGCGGACAGACCCTAATCGATCCCTTCCTTCCCATCGACACCCCATACTCCCCGGTCTACGGGTCGATCCACGTGCTTCCCGGGCAACCGGTCTCCTTTTTTGCCGAGGGGTTCTACGACTTTACCCAAAAGTCCCTTGTGACGGAGGATACGGCCATTTCATTCAATCAGGCCGCCTTTGCGCCGGCGCCTGTCATGCTGAACGCCATGCTGGCCCAGACATCGGCGCACACGGGAAATATCCCCATCATGGGAAACTTCTTCAATCCTTATGAAATTACGGAGACCTATAATCAGCCGTTCGGAACAAACTTCCTCGTCCCATATCTCGGAATCACGACACAAATGGGGCTCTATCTTGGAAGGGCCTATTACTATGATCTGGGTCAGGGGCCGGGATCGGGAGCCCAGATGGAGTCCTTCAATTTCGGCTACAACGGACAGTGCTGGTCAGGAGCGTTCATGTATTACATTGTGAATGAGCCCGCTCCGCTTCCTGTCCAGACCGGCTTCGGTTTTACCGTCAGCCTGAATGGGGTGGCGGCTCTTGCTCCGATCATGAACGTGATCGCACCCCCTGTTGTTCCCTGAGGAAACAGGATCACGGATTCCAGCAGGAAAGGACAGTCCGGAGGGAAAGAAGGTGCATCGCCACGCGTTCGTCGAGAGGAAGTTTCGGCGGTGTCTCAAAGGTCAGAGTCCGGTTGGCCCCAAGTTTTTTCAGGTAGAGGCCCTGGGGCGCCCCCTTTCGGAAGGTGCGCGGAATTGGGCGGGAGGTCCTTAAGATCAAACCATCGTTTGCTGCCATTCCTTCAATGATGGACGATTCATTGATAGGATGACCCGCCTTTCGCAAGGCTGAAATGATCGAAGGACCAAAGGCCTCCGATTCGGAGGGGGAAAGTTCGTAAAGGTAAAAGCCTGGTGTGTCGACATCTTCGTGAAGGTCGACAAAAAGATCGACAGATCGTCGGCGGTAGTCATCCATCAAAAAACGAATTTCGGCGGGAGGGGTCGGAGAGCCGAATGTTCTGTTCAGGTCGGTCCCAGATTGATTGCTCCGCTGTCTCAGGTCAAATCCTGTCGGGTTGATGAGGGGAACAATTTCGACATGGCAGCAGGCGAATTCAGGCCAGTCGTCAGGAAAGCGCTCCAGGAGGGAGAGAATGGCATGGGGACCGGCGGGTTCGTCCCCATGGATTCCTGCTGCGATCAGAATTCTTGGGGAATGTCCTTCGGTCTTCCTCGAGAGCGAAAGGATTGGAATGGAGGCTCCATTGAAGTCGATCTTTCCAAGAACTCTCGATCGGAACCCCGCTTTCGTGGATATCTTTCGAACTAGTTCTGTATAAGCGCGACTTTCCAGGATTTCCGTCATATTCCACCCCATCTCAGTTTATCCCGTAAAACCTCGAAATAATTTCGGTCAGGGGAGACAAGAAGGCGGGTGACAGATTTGGAGCGTGAAATCTGAAGGACATCCCCCTTCTGAAGCGGGACGCTGATCTGGCCATCAAAGGTCACGACGACATTCGCCTCCCCCGTTTTGAAAAGGGTTTCGAGTTCGACGGATCCAGGGAAGACGATGGGGCGCTGTGTCAGCGTATGCGGACATATAGGCGTCATGACGATCCCATCGGATTCCGGATGAAGAATGGGGCCTCCGGCAGCCATCGAATAAGCCGTGGAGCCGGTGGCTGTGGAAAAAATCACTCCGTCTCCTTTCATGTCAGTGACAAAATGGGTATTTGAAAAAATTTCGACTTCTATCATCCGGGCAGTAATGCCCTTATTGATAACGACATCATTGAGGGCATCCTGTTCAAGAATAACCTCATGATTGTTGCGGATTAACGTCCCCCGTATCATGGCCCTTTTTTCGATGACATAATGCCCGTCGACAACGGATTCAAGAACGCGAAATGTTTCTTCTTTGGGGACCTCGGCCAAAAAACCCAATGTTCCAAGATTGACCCCAAGAATGGGAGTTTCGCTTGCTGCCATCAGACGGGCAGCCGACAGGATGGTTCCGTCCCCGCCAAGAACGATGACGAGATCGGTCCTGGTAGCGATCTCCTCCCTGTCGAATGTTTTCCATGCACCATCGCCGAGAGAGAGAATGGCTTCGCGATCCATCATGACCCGAAGATTTCGATTTTCAAACCAGGGGAGAAGGGCGGAGAGAAGTTGGCGGACCTCTGCGGAACGATGCGGTTTCGTGATGATTCCAACCGAATGAACCGATAGCTTCTGGGGCATCGACCCTTTCCTCCGGAGATCGCGATGGGAGCCGTATCCCTAAGAGGTGACGGCTGGAATTTTTCAGGTAAATGGTTTCCAGATAGTCGCGATTAAAAGAAGATGACAAGATCATAGTGGGTCAGCGCAACAAAGTCGAGCAATTCTCTATTAGGGAGCCTTCTGCTTCGTTGGAAATAAATCTTGGAGCAGGAAGAAGTCTCCCGATGACCAGCATTTTTATCTCCAGATCCATCGAGTCGCGAACTCCGTCAGGCCTTGACACATATAATTGGATATGTTACAAAAACCGCCACTGTAAATTCATATCGAAAATCATTCTCATCTTTGACCGGATAGGGAACCCAGGGAGCCTAGAGATCTCTTTCGAGGCTTCGCAAGCTTGGTGTCCCTCTTTCCGACTGGGGAATTTGTATCAGTACGGAGGAGGAACGAATGAGAGGTAAATACAAGCTCCATATTCCAGACTACCAGTATTACGCGGACCAGGTGGCATGTCGAAAAGCTTGTCCGGTGGGAACCGATGCAGGCGGGTACGTCCAGGCCATTGCGCAGGGAAGATATGAAAAGGCGTATGCGATTGCGCGCGGTCCAAATCCTTTCGCATCGGTATGCGGATGGGTTTGCAATGCCCCTTGCGAAACAGCCTGCACGCGTGGAAATATCGATGAGCCCGTCACTATCCGGGCCTTGAAAAGATTTGTCACGGAAAAATTTGGAGCGGAAGCTGTCGCCGATCCGGCATCTACCTTACGTTATTCGACGGCTCCAGGGGTTCCCTATGGCAAGGCGACCGGGAAAAAGGTGGCGGTTGTCGGCGGTGGGCCAGCCGGTCTGACAGTTGCCCACGATCTTGCCCGCCTCGGCTATCGAGTCACAATTTTCGAATCACAGGACCGATTGGGCGGATTGTTTTATCTCGTCCCGGAATACCGTCTTCCCCGCCCCCTCTTTCAGGCGGAAATCGCTGCGATCATGAGCATGGGAGTCGAGGCACGGCTCAATACAAAGGTAGGCAAGGATATCACTTTGGCAGAGCTCAGGCAGGACTTTGGAGCGGTGGTCCTGGCTTCGGGCGCGTGGGGGAGTCGTCCTGTTCCTTTTGAAGGCCGTGACCTTCAGGGAGTCTACTCGGCCCTTCCCTTTCTCCAGTCCGTTTACCACAATCATGAGCCGCTGCCGATCGGAGCATTTCCGATTGTGGTCGGAGCCGGCAACGTCGCGATGGATGTGGT
>DAIBSV010000190.1 GCA_027415455.1 Nitrospirota bacterium
GAAGAGCCTTTGAATTCGGGGGATCTCTCAAATAAGTCCCGAAAAAAGTTCCAGCCAGTCTTGTGAAAAACGATCACTGTTTTGTGACAACGACGACTCCGCTTGACCACCTCAATTTGGTCACCAGAAGGTCTGGATGACTGTCCAGAAAATCCAGAAGGTCTTTGACCTTGGGGGGATGATCCTCGGGCCAGTTCGGCTGGGGCAGCATGTCGTCGATGATGTAAAGACCGTTCCGTTCCAAGAAACCGAGTGTCTCCTCCAGACGGCGATACTTTCCCGGCCAGGTATCGGCGAAGATGAAGTCGAATCCGGCCCCCTTCGACGCCAGCTCCGGAATAAACCGATCCCCGTCCCCACAGATGATCGTCAACCGAGGATCATTCCCGAGATGCCTCTTCGCGATTTCGAGAAGTGCCAAGTCGTTGTCCAGTGTGATCAGAGTCGAATCCGGACTCATACCATCAAGGATCCACGCCGTGGAAAGTCCCGTTCCAGTCCCAAGCTCAAGAAATCGGCCCTTCCCTTTGGATCGGGCGAGTGTTCTGAGGAGAGAGCCGACCGTTCGTTCTCCGGCCATCCCGAATCCGATCTTCAAGGTTTCGCTCTCGATGGCCGGAAGGGCAGTTGGCACTCTTGGCATTCTCCGATCATCCATCACGGGCTCTTTTCTCCAGAATCGTTCTGATTTCCTTTTTTCCGAAGGGCTTGCCACTCCGAGTCCAGGATCGAGTACAAAAACGAATCGACCCATCGGCCTTCCTTCAGGCGATGCTTTCTCAAAATTCCTTCCCGGGACATGCCGATTTTTTCGAGAACATGGGCCGATCCCCGGTTCTCAACGAAACATAGGGCCACAATCCGGTGAAGACCGAGCCGAGAGAAGCCGAAGGAGAGAATGGCCCGAGCCGTTTCGGTTGCGAATCCCTGATTCCAGCTTTTTTGTTCGAGATAGTACCCGATCTCCCCTTCCCGGTTCTCCCGGTCGGTCACATGGATCTTGCACCCTCCTATCGGTGTCGAACACGATCTGCCGTCCTTCGACATGATCGCCAGATCGTAAAACGAACGGGGGTTCCCGCTCGCATTTCGGATTGCCCGTCGGATGAAGGATTCCGATTCGGTCAGAGAGTAAGGCCCCCAATAGGTCATCTGGGTGACGAGGGGGTCGGAGGCGTAACGGTGGACAGCGTCAGTGTCCGTTGAGGAAAAATTCCTGAAGAGAAGCCGGTCGGATTCGAAGAGGAAGGAATTCTCCGGGGGTTCGGCCGCGGAAGTCCCGGTTCGGGAGAGTTCGATCAGGTTTCCGTCGGGGTCACGAATATAGACCGAGACCAGGGGACCCATTGCGCCGGTTCTTTGAACGGGCCCCAGTTCGGGAGAGATTCCGAGAGAAGCCAGGTGGGAAAGGAGCGCGTCGATCGAGAGATCGACGCGGAAGCAGAGATCGGCCGAACCGGGAGCCGGGTCGGAGGCGTGAGGTTCGATCTCCTCCCCCACCGGATGGAGATTGATTTTCTGGTTCCCGAAAGAGAGAGCCCGACGTCCATTTCCAAATGCGATCGGATCCATCCCCAGAACGCGCCGGTAAAAAGAAAGGGCCCTCTCGACATCACGGACTGTCAGGACGAGGTGGTCGAGCCCGAGGACCGAATCCGGAGAGATCATTGGCGGAACCCATTCTTGTCGAATCGGGGATGATCGAGAAGGGCGGGAAGGAGAACTCCGGGAAAGAGAGCGGGATCCGGTTTGGGGGGACCCAAAACGGTCCGGAGAGGAATGCACCCCGCCCAGGCCGGATGCTCCATGTCTTCTTCGAGGTCGACCGGGGGGCCCTTGCGGATCTTGACCGACCCCTCCGATATCGGAAGGGAGAAGACCGCGGTCGCGCGAATTTCCCCTTCGGTCGGTCGCCGGGCCTCTTCCCACCGGTTCGGCGCTAGGTGGTCCGTGAGCGCCCGGAGTGCCTCCCTCTTCTCCTCAAGGCCAGTGATCTCGGACGCCGCTCCGAACAGGACGACCGAGCGGTAGTTGAGGGAGTGGTGGAAGACGGAGCGGGCCAGGACTAGGCCGTCGATGAGCGTGACCGAGAGGCAGATCTCCCGGCCGGTTTCCATCTGCCGGAAAAGGCGGGCGGCCGGAGCCCCGTGGAAAAGAACAGAGTTCCCCCGCCGGGCATAGGTCGTCGGGATGACGAAGGGGCGGTCTTCAACCGAAAATCCGAGATGGCAGACTATTCCCGCATCCAGTATCGAATGCAAGGTCTTCCGGTCGTAGGAGCCCCGTTCGGGCATGCGCCCGAACCGGGTCCGGCCGGTGGGAGCGAACGAAGATCCCTCTTCGTGATCAAGCGATTCCAGAGTCATCGCGACTCCTCGTCATGTAAGGTTGGGAGTTTTATGGCCGATCCGGTCAAAAGACCCTTCAGGAGAACTTTTTTGGGATCAGGATCTCCTCCAGGATCTCGATCATCCAGTGGATTTCCTCTTCCGAAACCGTCAGGGCCGGCATGAAACGAAGGGAGTCGGGACGCGGAGAGTTCAAGAGGAGTCCCCGGGCGAAGGCCTCCTCGACGATCCGGGCTCCTCCGTCCGAACCCAGGCCCATGGCCAACAGAAGCCCCTTGCCGCGAACCAAGTCTTGGTCAGTCCGGGAGGAAAGCTCTTCAAGTCGAGTTTTGAGGTATTCTCCCTTTTGCCTGACCCCTTCCAGAAACTCCCGGCGGCTCACGATCTCGAAGACCGCCAATCCTGCCGCCATGGCCAGGGCATTTCCGTTGAAGGTCCCTCCCTGGTCCCCCTTTTCGAAGCAGCAAACCGATTCCTTGGCGGTCAGAGCTCCCAGAGGAAACCCTCCACCGATTCCCTTTCCTAGAGTCATGATATCCGGCTCGATCCCGGCCTGTTCATACGCGAAAAGAGTTCCCGTGCGCCCCATTCCCGTCTGTATCTCGTCCAATATCAGCAGGATCCCTTCCCGGCTCGTGAGATCCCGAAGGGCCGACAGGTACTCCCGGGAGGCCGGGATTACCCCCGCCTCCCCCTGGATGGGTTCGAGCATAACCGCGACCGTCCGCTCCGTCAAGGCATTCCGGACCGCATCGATGTCGTTCAGGGGGACCTTGACGAAGTCCGGAACCTTGGGTTCGAAGAGGGTTTCCCATTGCGGTTTTCCCGAGGCCGACATCGTGGCGAGGGTTCGTCCGTGGAAAGAGTTGTGCATCGTGACGATCTCGCGGGCTCCCGAACGGTGAAGCTGGCCCCATTTTCGGGCCAGCTTGATCGCCCCCTCGTTGGCCTCGGCTCCGCTATTCGTGAAAAACACCTTGTCCATCGCCGAATGGTC
>DAIBSV010000191.1 GCA_027415455.1 Nitrospirota bacterium
ATTCGCCCGGTTCCATGAAATCGTCCTCCGGGAGGCCCGTCCGGGAGGACGACCTCTTCCGCCTCCTTCCTTGGCCCCTCCGGTCGCTCTCACCCCGGAGGTCGAGGCGCGCCTGCGAAGCGGGTACCGCGCCCTGGGGCTCTCCCTGTCGGGATCCTCGGACTCCCCTTACGCCCGATCCCTGTACGGGGACGAGATCTGGTCCTTCGGAGGCGCCATGTCGGCGATCATTCCCGAAACCCTCGCCCTGCTCGAACAGAGGGGAATCGACGCCCGTTCGTCCTTCGTCTCCTATTTCAACACCCATCCGAGAAGTCTCCTGAAACCCATGGATTTTCTCGAAATCAAGCTTCTTCGCGTCTCGGAATGGATCGAGACCCTTTGCAGCAAGAGTGGTCCGTCCTTCGCTCCCGTCCGGGCGGCCGCAGAAAAAGAGGTCCGGCTTCTTCTGGACGCCCAAACCCAATACAATGGAGACCCCCTATGAGACGATCCCGCGCCCTTCTCTTTTACTCGATCATCCTCGCTCTTCCCTTTTTCCTCGGGGCCTGCCGCCACCCCCAGACCGGGCTCCCGTCCCTCGAAGGCTCGACGGCCAGCTTCCAGGGACGCGTGCTCTGGAACGGGAAGCCGATCGGAAAGGCCACCCTTTTCCTGCGCCCCCTCTCCCGACCATCCGCCCGGGAAATCGAACTGATGACCCGGATCGACGGACGCTTCGAGGCGACCCTTCCTCCGGGGCGCTACCGCCTCCGCACCTCCCCCACGACCATGTGCCCCGTCAGGGGGGTGATCACCCTTTCGCCGGGCGTCAACCGATACCGGCTCGTGGTCCACGCCCTTTCCTTTCTGACCTGCCGGCCGGGAGAAATCCGGAAGCTCTGACCCGGATCGCCACTCAAGAGATCATTTTTCTTTACCGAAAAGTAAGGGCGGGACCCGAGGAGGGAACCGTCAGCGTGCTCCAGACCCAAGGAGACAACCTACAGGAGGAATTTTCTGATGGGACTTTTCGGACGTCCGTCCGCCCAGCCAGGCCGAACCGGCGACCAGACGAACCCTTCCCCGGAGAGGATCCGCGAAACGGAAGAGCTCGCAGCCCGCGCCCGGAGGGCCGAGGAGACGGCCAGCGCCGCACGCCTCGAGGCTGAAAACACGAAAAAGATGATGGAATTCACCCGGTCGGTCCTCACCCACGTCAAGGACTTCGGAGAGTCGATCTTCACCGTTCGGAACTCTCTCGTCTCGCTTTCGGAAACCATGAGCCGGGAGCGGAGTGCCATGGACGAGACGGACCGGATGGCCATCCAGGCCGCGGGGACCGTCGACAGCATCTCGAGCAATATGGAAAAGATGTCGAGCGCCTCCCAAACCGCGGCCCGTGAGGTGGAGGGGCTCTCGGAACGAGCCGGCCAGATCGGAGCGATCGTGAACGCCATCCGGGAGATTGCGGACCAGACGAACCTTCTGGCCTTGAACGCCGCCATCGAATCCGCCCGGGCGGGGGAGCAGGGACGGGGGTTCGCCGTCGTCGCCGACGAAGTCAGGAAGCTTGCCAGCCGGACTTCGGCCGCCACCCAGGAGATCTCGTCCATCGTCAATGCGATCCAGGGGGCGACCCAGTCGGCCAAGGTCGCCATGATGGCCCTCTCCGAACAGTCTTCGGCCCTCTTCTCGGCCGGAACCGGCGCCTCCCGGAGCATGCAGGACATGGTGGCGCAGTTCAAGAAGATGGAGGGCTCCATCGAGGGGTCGGCCCTCAAGGGATTTCTCGAGGTCGTCAAGATGGATCACCTGGTCTACAAGTTCGAGGTCTACCAGGTCCTCTTCGGACTTTCCGACAAGAAGGCGGAGTCCTTTTCGAGCCACCGGACCTGTCGCCTGGGGAAATGGTACTACGAGGGAGAGGGGCGCAAGCTCTCGGACAGGCCGCCGTTTCGGGATCTGGAGCGGCCACACGAGGAGGTTCACCGCTCCGGACAGGAGGCGGTGGCGAGGTTCGTCGAAAACCGTTTCGAGGAGGCCCTCGCGGCGCTCAAGGTCATGGACAGGGCGAGCCAGGAGGTTCTCGAACAGCTTGAGCGGCTGGGCGCAGGGGGAACATAGGCCCTTTGCCCGCCAGGGTCGATTCTCGTCCGGAGGCTTTCCCCTTTTTCCCAATTATGCTACCTTAGGCCCATTGCGAGTCACGACCTATTCAAGGATGTCAGGGATTAACGGCCAGACAAAGACAGAAAAGAAGATTCCGATGCAGATCATGACCTTTCCCCTCTCCCGGGAAGTGGACCTCGGCATCCGGATGACCGAGATCAGGCGGATCGCGACTCTCAGGGAAAACAGCGACCCGGGTGAGGCGCGACTGTTTTTTCCCCACGACTGGTTCGACCTGCCCCGTCCCGACAAGTTGACCGGACTCAAGGGAATCTTTCTCTCGTCATACCGCGAGGCCCTGATCGCCGTCCCGAGGATCGGCCGCATCCTCCGCCTCGCAGACCCAAGCCTTTCGGGGACCCTCCACGCGGACCATTCCTTTCTTTCGAAACACAAAACCGTCGAAGGGCCCGAGTTCTGGGTGCTGGACATTCCCCTCCTTCGCAATCAGTTTTCCGGGGAGGGACCGGCCGTCCCGGCTCCGGACAGGCAGACGGGAGAAGCCTCGGAACTTTTCCAGCAGATGGGGCAGACCGCCCGGGACATCCAACGCGTCCTTTCCCTGTCGTCCTCCATGGTCGACTCGCTCAAATTCATGGAGGGAAAGCTCCCGGAGACCTCCCAGGGTCTGGGCGTCATCAGCCAGATGACGGAGGATGCGGCCCACAAGCTCATGAACATTCTGGAGAGCCTCCTGGAGGATCACAACCAGATCCGGGCCATTGCCCAGTCGAAGGACGGACCCTCCCCCGACCGGATCGCCGGGATTCTCGACGAAGCCGACGAGAGGATCATGCACGGCTTCGAGGCCATGGCCTTTCAGGACCTTGTCGGACAGAACATCAAACTGATCGGAAGCCATCTGAAGGAGCTCGAGTCCCGACTGGTGCGGATCCTCATCGAGACCTCCCCCGAAGCGCACCGGAGCAGCGATGAATCCGGGACCTCGTCTTCCGCGGCGACTCCCCCTTCGACCCCGACCCTCAAGGGCGTGGGAGCCCATGGAGACATCGACCAGAACACCGTCGACCAGCTCCTGTCGGAATTCGGATTTTAGCAGGAAGGACCCCTCCGTTGCGGTCCCTCACGGACAAGCAGAAATCTGTCCTCGACTTCATCGAAGGTGAAATTCGGATCAGGCGACAACCCCCGACCA
>DAIBSV010000192.1 GCA_027415455.1 Nitrospirota bacterium
TTTCCTCCGGAAGAGTCGCCATAATTTCCTCCGGAAGATAGGATTTTCCGAAAGCTTCACTATGGCATAATTATGGCAAAAACCCTTTTTTATGGCAAGGAATTTTCTAGGAGTGGCTTAAAAATTGGCTGGGGGACTAGGGGTCGAACCTAGATAGACAGATCCAGAGACTGTCGTCCTGCCATTAGACGATCCCCCAGAGCGGTAGGTAACGGCCAAGAATCATACCATAAGGGTCAGGAAATTGTCCATACCCTGACGTGGCATGACCTTTTCCAAAAATTTTCTTCCAAAACCTTTCAGGATATCGGTCCTTCCCCCTCACTCCCTGTTTTCCACCTTTCTTATTCCCAGCAAGGCGATCCCTGTCGCTGCCACCAAACCGACAATCCCCATGAACTGCCCAAAGGTAGCAATCCTTCCCCACCCCAGGCTCCGGCGCAAAAACGGGATCTCGTAAAGGAGTAATAGGAATACCGGCACCCAAAGGACAATCTTTCGGAAAACAGGATTGTCCAGACGCACATTGATGATTTCCTTTTTTTGCGATGTCCGGCTGAAAAGAATGAGAAGGAGAATGGAGAGGACAAGCGAGACGAAAACGATCGTCCGAAGACTCTCCCGTGACCATCCAAAGGAGAAAAAGACTTCGATGGCCAACAGAAAAACCAGCATGATCAAGAAACCCTGCCACAGGGCCCCCTTCAGGGAGTTCCACGCAAAAGGAGTCTTTCCGAAGGGGTGGGGCGGCTCCCGCATGAGACCCTCCCGCTCCGGTTCGGCTTCAAAGAGAAGGGAGCAGGAAGGATCGATAACAAACTGCAGGAGGACGATGTCGACAGGGGTCAGGATCAACCCGCCTCCGTAGACGGCCCCCAACAAACCGAGGCCCGCAAGGGGGATATGAACCCCAACGGCAAACCGGATGGCCGACGTGATGTTGTCGACAATTCGCCGTCCCATCCGAAGCCCTTCGACAAGGTCCAGGAAACTGTCCTCCACGAGGACCAGGGATGCGGCCTGACGGGCGACATCGGTTCCCTTTCGGCCCATGGAGATCCCAATATGGGCCGCCTTGAGAGCCGGGGCATCATTGACCCCGTCTCCTGTCATCGCGACGATATTCCCGTTTTTCTTCAGGATTTCCACCAGACGGAGTTTTTGTTCGGGTCGAAGGCGGGCATAGACCGAGACATCGGAGAGGGAGATTTTCTCCGGATCAACCAGGGAATCGAGGGTGGGACCCGTCATCACATTCCGCTCCGGGATTCCCACGGCCCTTGCCACCGAGCGGGCTGTTTCAGGGTGGTCCCCCGTCATCATGATCACGCGAATTCCCGCTCTCTGGCATTCGCCGATCGCCTCCCTGACGCCACTGCGGGGAAGATCCTTGAACCCCAAAAAGCCTAGGAAGGCAAAGGGGACCTGATGCAAACTGTCGGGAAGAGAGGAGGAGGCCATTCTTCCTGTCGCCACGCCCAGAACCCTGAACCCCTCCCGGGCCAGAGATTCGACGGTCAGACTCAGCCTTGAGAGCTCTTCCGAAGGAAGGTGGCACAAATCCAGAACGGATTCGGGAGCCCCCTTGGTGGCAAAAAGAAAAGGCCTTTCCTCCGAGGTTTCGAAGACACGTGACATGGCCAGGATGGGAGGCTCGAGAGAATAGACCTTGACCGGGCTCCAGCCTTCATGAAGATGCTCCGTCCCGGAAAGAAACTTCTTTCCAAAAATGGCAATGGCCTTGTCCATTGGATCTTCAGACTGGGGAGAAGACGCCAGAACCGCATATTCGATGATCTTGTGAAACTCTTCGGGAAAGGAGGCATCGTCAGAGGTATGAAAGACATGGTCTCTCCCCACGACGGTTTCGAGACTCATACGATTTTCAGTCAGCGTTCCAGTCTTGTCGACGGCCAGAACAGTGACCGACCCCAGGACTTCAACTGCACTCATGCGCTTCACAAGGACATTTTTTTTCGCGAGACGAAAGGATCCCAGGGCAAAAAAGACCGTCAGGATCACGGGGATTTCCTCGGGGAGGATGGCCATCACGAGAGCCAACCCGCCGAGAAGGCTTTTCAGGAGGTCCCCATGCGCCACAGACCGGAAAAGGATAACGTCCAGCAAGGCCAAGCCTAACCCTATGCCGGTGGATATCCTGACAAACCTCGCCGAATCCTTTTCGAGGATCGAGGGGCTTGATGTGATTCGGGACAGGGCGCCGCCTATCCCGCCAATGGCGGTTTTTTCGCCCGTCGCCCACACACGGGCCCTGCCGCTTCCCCATGTCACCATCGTTCCGGCAAAAAGAAACGGGCTCGTCGTCTCTCCGGGGTGCCCGAACGGCAGATTCTCAGACCCGGGAAGCTTGAGAACCGGCAGGGATTCTCCCGTGAGGAGGGATTCGTCGATCTGGAGTCGTCCCTCAAGAAGGCGGAGGTCGGCCGGGACCCTGTCGCCCTCTTCCAGGACCACCAGGTCTCCCCTCACCACCTGCCTGACAGGGAGGCTCATCCGCTCCCCTCCCCGAATGACCGTCGTCCGGGGAGCGGCTACCTGCGAAAGAGCTGTCAGGGCCTGTTCTGTTTTCCGTTTTTGAAAAAAGGTCATTCCCAAGACAACGAGGACGAAGGAGAGAAGAATCGTTCCCTCGGAGCGGTCTCCCAGGAAAAAGTAGACCACACCTCCACCGAGGAGGAGAAAAAGCATGGGTTCCGAAAGAAGCGTGAGCATCTTCCGGAAAAGAGGCAGGGGACGCTCCTGGGGGAGCAGGTTTTCGCCCTCTTCCCCAAGAATCCGGCGAGCATCGGAAGGATCGAGTCCTCGGAGATCCATGGGGTCCATCGGGGCTCTGCTTGTGTTGAGCGGCCGGCATCAGTTACGATAATCCTACCGCATGAATTCTTTCAATGCCGGACCATTTTTGCTTCACACCAATAAGGTACCTTCAATTTCCAGAGGAGATCTGAATGCCGAAGCCCGAAAAACATGTCTTTATCTGCGTCCAATCCCGTCCTCCGGGCCATCCCCGTGGATCCTGCGCCCAGAGAGGGGCGATGGAGGTCTATCAGGCCATGGCCATGCAGCTCGAACAGGGGGGCCTTTCCCGTCGATTTGCCGTGACCAACACGGGCTGTCTGGGTCCTTGCGATACCGGAGCCAACATGATCGTCTATCCCGACGGCGTCATGTATGGAGGGGTGAAACCCGAGGATGTCCCGGCCATCATCTCCGAGCATCTCGTCGGAGGAAAGCCCGTGGATCGCCTCAAAGTTCCCGCC
>DAIBSV010000193.1 GCA_027415455.1 Nitrospirota bacterium
CCCGGAGAGCGCCCGGGCACTGTCGGGGGAAGTCAGGGGAAGGTCTCTCTCCTTCGCAAGATTGACCAGGGCCCGTCCCAGGGGATGGGTCGAGGCGGACTCAAGCGAAGCGGCCAGGGCGAGAAGCGGGTCGAGGGCCTCCCGCGCCTCCGGGAAGGTTCGGACCACCCGGGGATGGCCGAGCGTGAGGGTCCCGGTCTTGTCGAAAAGGACGGTGTCCACCTCCGCCAGCGTTTCGAGGGACTCCCCCTTCCGGAAGAGGATCCCGAGGGCCGCCGCCCGGCCCGTTCCCACCATGACGGCGGCGGGCGTCGCCAGCCCCATCGCGCAGGGACAGGCCACGACAAGCACCGACACCGCGGAGAGGAGGGCGGTGGAAAGGGGAGAGGGCGAAGCTCCGAGGAGGAGCCAGTAGAGAAAGGAGAGGGCCGCAACCGTCAGAACGGCCGGGGTGAAGACCGCCACCACCCGGTCCGCCAGGCGCTGGACCGGAAGCCGGGCGCCCTGGGCCCGCTCGACCGCCCGGACGATCCGGGCCAGACGGGTATCGGAGCCGACCGCCGTCGCCTCGACGGTCAGCAGGCCGTCCGTGTCGACCGTCCCGCAAACCACGGCGTCCCCGGCCTTCCGAAGGACGGGGAGCGGCTCTCCCGTCATCATGGAGAGGTCGACGTGGGCCTCCCCGGCGAGAATCGTCCCGTCGACGGGGATCCGGTCCCCCGGGCGGACGCGCACCCGGTCTCCGGGGCGGACATCCCGGGCAGGCACCGGACGCTCCGTCTCCCCTTCGATCCGGATCACCTGCTCGGGGGCCATGGCCAGAAGGGCCTCGACCGAACGTCCCGTGCGCCCCTTGGCCAGGGCCTCAAGGGTGCGCCCAAGCAAAATGACCGTGATCACCACGGCCTCCGAGTCGAAGTAGACGTGGCGGTCCGCTGCCGGAAAAAGCCTCGGGAAAAAGGTGACCAGGGAACTGTAGAGAAAGGCCGCCCCGGTCCCGGTCACCACCAGGCTGTTCATGTCCGGGGCCATATGGCGGTAGGCGGCGAGCCCCGGACGCAGGAAGCGCCCGCCCGGCCCGAAAAAGACGGCGGCCGAGAGCACGAACTCCAGAAAATGGAGCGTGAAGGGTTCGGGACCGGGAAGAAGACGGAGAAGAACCCCTCGCAAGGGCAAAACCATCGCGACCAGAAGAACCGGAGCCGACAGAAGGGCGGAGAGGAAGAGCGCCCGCTTGAGCTTCCGGATCGGCTCCCCTGAGTCCCCGCCTCTTCCTCCCTCCCCCTCGATCGGGACCGCCGGATATCCGGTCCGGGACAGAAGGTCGAGGATTCCCCCAGTGGTCAGATCTCCCGGAAGCCAGGAGACCTTGATCCGGTTCCGGGCCGGAAAGGTCAGCACGGAAAGAACCGGCGGGAGGGTGCGAAGGGCCGACACGATCCGGTCTTCCGAGGAGCGGTCGACCATGCTCTCGACATAAAAGTCGGCCTGCTCGGAGAGAGGGGTGTAGCCCGCCTTCTCCACCGCCGCGGTGAGGGCTCCCGGAGGCGTCCGGGAGGGATCGAAGGAGACG
This sequence comes from Nitrospirota bacterium, assembly GCA_027415455.1. The sequence goes on from DAIBSV010000193.1 coordinate 1,574, forward strand.
GTGGCCCGATTCGTGGCGAGATTGACGGAAACCTCCCCCACGCCGGGAACTTTTCCCAGGGCTTTCTCGACCCTCCGGGTGCAGGCGGCGCAGGTCATGCCCAGCACAGGGAACTGGACCTCGCAAAGGGGGGCTTCCCCCGAGGAAGAGGAATTGTCCTGGACGGTCTGGCCGTCCGTGAGAGTCGGGTCCGTCATACCCTTATTGTCGCCCGGATTCCGGAGGGGGGCAAGAGTCCGCCGAGGCGGGAGCGTGACGGCGGCTTATTGCAATGCCCGCGGGGGAAACCGGGGAGGCGGACCGTCACTTTCCCTTCAGCACCCATCCCCTCGCATTGTGCTCGAATCCGAGCTTCGGATAGAATTCGTTGGCCTTCGAGGCCGGGAAAAGCACGATCATGCCTCCGCTCCCGAGCCGCTGCTTCGTTTCCCGGACCAGCCGCGCCCCGATCCCGTGCCCTTGAAAGTCGACATCCACGGCGAGGTCGGCCAGATAGGCGACATAGGCGAAGTCCGTGCGGGAACGGGCGATCCCGACCAGGCGGTCTCCGTGCCAGGCGGTGATGAGGAGACTGGCGTTTTTCATCATCGCCTCAATGACCTCGGGACGACCGACCGGTCTCCCTTCGCCAAGCGTCACCGGCGGAGGAGATCGAGGGCCGCATCGACCCCGACCCGGACATCGTCGCGATACCGTATCTCCATGGAACTCCTTCCGTGACAATCGGAGAAATCGCTGCCCCGGACCGGAAGATCGTCGATGCCGGCGATCCTTTTGTCCCTCCGGCCGCTGGAAGCGGACTCCCGGTTCCCGTTTCCGCAGGACCGATACCATTGTCCCGAATCGTCCTGTCCCTGGCAGGCGAAACGGACGTCCATTCCCGATCCTTCGAAGGCCCAGAGTTCCTTGACCGGCCGGTCGTCGAGCTCCCTGGTCCGATTCCGGGTCAGAAGCGAAATGATTTCCTCTCGCCCGCGGATGAATCCGGAGCGGTTTTGCCAGAGGCAGTCGATCGTATAGGCCATGAACACCGGCTCCGGATTCCGGGAGTCCTCCGCCATTCCGACCGACAAGGAATGAGTCCATTCCTTGTCAAACGGGTTGGCCAGTGCTTTAATCTCCACGTGACTCCGGATCTGCGTCGCGGCGACATGAAAGAGACGGGGCGCCCTGTTGAGGGGAGCAAAGACCCGGATCCGGTCTCAGATTCTCCGAAAGCCCCCGCCCTTTTGATCCGGGACATTTCCTCGTCCCCATGCCGTCCCAGGATTCAGAGGTCGAGTCCGGCTTCGAGGGGCAGACCACAGAACCCGTTCTGACCGAAAGCCAAGGAAGTCCAGGAAAGAGGAAGAGCGTGAGACATAATCCCTGGGAGATCGCTCCGTCACTCGTCGGGCGCTTTGTGAGGCTTCGGCCCACGGTCATGGACGATGTTCACGGCCTGGCACTGGCGTACGACGACCCCGACACATCGAAATTCTTCCCGTACGGGATCGAATCCGAGCCGCCCTCCATGAAATCCTTGGAGAATGCCCTGCGTTCCGGACGGCAGGTGTTGACTCAAATCGACGTCATCAGCGGCCGCATTGTCGGGACGACATCGATGTACAATTTAGACGAGATCCATCGGCGTGTCACTGTCGGGTATATGTGGATTTCTGCCGCCGTCCGGGGCACGGCGACCAATCTCGAATCGAAGTTGCTA
>DAIBSV010000194.1 GCA_027415455.1 Nitrospirota bacterium
CCAACCCCGCCCCCAGGGTCACAAGTGAAATGACCACCACCGAGAACGGGGATCCTCTCCTGACACTCCAAAGCTATGGAAACTCTGTGATTACGGCCGGGGAAACCATCCTCATGGGGTCCACCGGGCTCCTGGCCGCCGTGGGAGCCCAGAAGGGCGTCTCGAACGGGGTGAGCCATATTCCCGTTATCGGTGGAGTGATTGGGGCCGTCGGAGGCGCGATCTCCGGAGCCGAGACCGGCGTGTTGAAAATCGTTGTTCCAGTCGTTCTGGTGGTGGTCATTTCACTTGTGACCCTGGGGGCGGGGTTGGCCTACATCACCCCGGCTCTCCCCTTTATCTTCATCACCTTTGGCACTCTCTGGTGGGTGCTTTATTTGATCCAGGGTTTGATCGCCATTCCCCTCTGGGGGATCGCCCACGCCCAACCAGAGGGAGAAGGATTCCTGTCGCAGGAGGCGAGGCAAGGTTATTATCACGTCCTGCACATCTTCCTGAAACCGGCGATCATGGTGTTCGGATTCTTTGCCTCCTTCATGATCCTCGAGGCCCTTATGACCCTCGTGACCAACGGTTTTGGGGCCATGGTTGCGGGACTCACGGCGGGATCCTTCACCGGGGTCGTCGGAATGATCTCCTTGTTAGTCATCCTGAACGTTCTCGTTGGCGGATCAATGGCCCTTGTCTTCCAGCAGACCCTCCTTCACTTTGACCGCTGGATCGTCTCCTGGGTTGGAATTCACGGACCGGAGAGCCCTGGGGCCCCCCAGGTGGATCATCATGCCGGCATCTCTACGTTAGGGCAAATGGGCTCGACGGGGGTTGGGGCTTATTCAGGGGTTGTTGCCGGGAATATTGAGGCCAAAGAACGGGAAGAGCGGGCGTCCGCACAGAAAGGCACGGCAAATAGTGGAGATCTTGCTGGCCAAGGTGGAAAAGAAGGCAGTAAGCCCTCCAGAGAAAAATCTGATGGTGCTGGGAAACTCGACGACCCTGCCCAAAGCCAAGAATAAGTGAGGTGAAGATGAGACTGGTCCAACTTGATACAGACCTCTTCAACGAAGATATGGTAAAGGACGAATCTCTTGAAACTATCAGACGTCTCAAAGGAAAAACCTTCGACCTGGACACAATGACCCCTTCTGAAAAGGCAGAGTTCGATTGGGCTCAAGATCTGATTAATTTTTGTCGGGAACGCGAACGGAAACGGGGTCTTGATCCTGTTTATGCCAGAGTTTCCGAAGCTGAATGGGAGGGTTACCGAAAGCGCGGCCGCCAAAGGGAAATGCGGGAGACCCAGTTAGAAAAAGATACTGAGATTGCCTCCCTGAAGGAAGAAGTCGCCCGGCTTTCCCAGGACCGGACGTATTGGCAGTCCCGGACGAAGGTTCTGACGGACATTCTTGAAAAGGTGGCCCCGGAAAAGATCCGGACGCAGGACCGGATCAACGCCGAATTCATGGCCCGGATGGTCCGGGAAGAGGCGATCGTGCGGGTCAGAAATGATGAAAACCGAAAGGCGAAGATTGCCGGGGTGAAGGATTGGGGATCGCCCCGCGAAGTTTTCGGGCTTCTTCAGAGCCTCTATGTCGAAGAATTTCCGGACGTGCTTTCAAGGCCTCTCGATCCGGACGGCCAGGAGCCCTGGTGGCAACGGTACGTGAAGATGGTCCGGGATCGTTCCCCATCGGATCGTGCCTGGGTCGAAAACGCCGTGACACGGCGAGGCGAGGTCATCACCGAATGGCGGGAACGAACGCGACTCTTTGAAGCCATTACCGATCGAACGAAGCTCTACCTCGAGTCAATTCTGTGGGATGTTCCCGCCCCCTCCCAAGAATTGATCAAAAAAATCCTGGTCGAAATCGAATCCGGATCCTGGTCGAAGATCGATTGGAAAACCTTTGAGCCAGGTTCTGATTCCCGGATCCGAGAACTCATGCCTGATCGCCTTGGGGCGAACAGCTCCCAGATCCCGGATCCTTATGCCCGGGCCAATGCGAAGGCCTGGACAGCCGCTGCGGAACTCTATCTCAAAAAGTATGCAACCGTCGAACGTGTAGAGATGAGCCGGTTTGCAGACTTCTCCTGTGGATACACACCGAAAGAGAAAGCCGGTCCAGCTCCTCAGGATCCCGACCGCTTCGAGTTCACAGGATCAGGACCGGAGATTTAAAGAATTAAAGAAAGGAAGAATTCATGAAAAAGTTTGTGCTCATCCTGGTCCTGATCCTGTTCCCCTCCGTTGTCCATGCGGGCGCATGCGCGAAGATCATTGCCGCGCAAGAGAACGCCGCCACGCAATCCGCCACGGCGGCCTCGATGGGGGCGGTTGGAGCGATGACAAGTCTTCAGACCCAGCAAGCTCAGCAAGGGAACAAAACCCAGGGCTGCTTTTCAAATCTCTCCAAAATGGGCGCGATGATGAGCTTCCCCACCACCGGAGGAATGCTGAACCAGCTCGAAAACATGGCCTGCTCCATGTCTCAAGGCCTCGTGATGAGTTCCGTTTCAACCCTGTCCTCTCCCCTTTCCGCCTATTCGAGCTATGGAATTTCAGCAAGCCCCGGATTCGGCCAGAGCGGAATCACGACCACCCCTTCCGGACCGCCCCCTGTTCTTACGAGCACCACGTCAAGCCTGATGGGAACGGCGACTGGAGGGGCGAGCTCCATCTTCGGAAACGTCGGATCGAGCATTACGAATTCCACGAACGCTCTGCCCGGAGCAAACTCCGGGGCTTTGCCCGGTACAAACCGGGCAAGCCAGGGGATCTCCAATTCCTTCAACAACATTTACAAGTGAGGGCGACAATGCGAAAACTCCTTATCCTTGCAGTCTTTCCATTACTTTTGATACCGATAGCACCAGTTAAAGCGGCCACTATCGAGGACGGGGCGGAAATCTTAAGGAGGTGTCCAAAATGAAGAGAATCCTTGTACTTGCCTTGTTTTTGTTCCTCTTGGCCTTTGGAGGGAACGCATGGGCCGCCGAGCCGCAATGTGAGGGATTGCCACAGTATTACACATGTTACGAACTGACCGGCCAGGCTGCTGGAGCCCCGGACAGCGTGACGGACATCGGCCCGCTGCCATATTACGGCCCGAATGGCTCCATTGCTTACTACATGAAGGACACAGAACAATGCCTGGTCGTGTGGAACAATCCTCACTACTCATGGACGGCCTGGGCAATGAAGGGTACTCCGGGTGGGACGAATTGCGATCAATTCTGGCACTCATCTCTGGGCATTTATAC
>DAIBSV010000195.1 GCA_027415455.1 Nitrospirota bacterium
ACATCAAGCCACGCCTTCTGGGCCACTGGGGCTCCGACCCGGGGCAGAACTTCGTCTGGGTCCACACGAACCGTCTCATCCGGAGATACGACCTGAACGCCCTCTACATCAGCGGTCCGGGCCACGGAGCTCCGGCCTCGCTCTCCAACGCCTATCTCGATGGAACCTATTCGGAGTTCTATCCCGACCGGAGCCAGGACGAGGAAGGACTTAAAACTTTCTTCCGTCTCTTTTCCCATCCGGGCGGCGTGGGAAGCCACTGCACCCCGGAGACTCCCGGCTCCATCAACGAAGGGGGCGAACTCGGATATTCCCTCTCCCACGCCTATGGCGCGGCCTTCGACAACCCGGATCTTCTTGTCGTGGCCGTGGTCGGCGACGGAGAGGCCGAGACGGGCCCCATGGCCACCTCCTGGCACTCGAACAAGTTTCTGAATCCGATCAGGGACGGCGCGGTCCTTCCCATCCTCCACCTGAACGGCTACAAGATCGCAAACCCAACGGTCCTCTCCCGGATCTCCGAAGAAGAGCTCACAAATCTCTTCGAAGGATACGGTTACACCCCCCACATTGTCGCAGGCGACGATCCCCTGTCCATGCACCGGCTCATGGCCCGGACAATGGAACGTTGCCTCTCGGAAATCCGCCGGATCCAGGAGGGCTCCCGCAAATCCGGCGTCGCCACGCGCGGGCGCTGGCCCATGATCATCCTCCGGACCCCCAAGGGCTGGACCGCCCCCAGGGAGGTGGACGGCCACCATATCGAAGGGTTCTGGCGGGCCCACCAGGTTCCGGTTCTGGACGTGACAACCAATCCGGCCCACCTGAAGATTCTCGAGGGCTGGCTCCGAAGCTACCACCCGGAGACCCTCTTCGACGAAAAGGGGACCCTTCGGCCGGAGATCCGGGCCCTGGCCCCCAAGGGATCCCGGCGCATGAGCGCCAACCCCCATGCGAACGGAGGACTTCTCCGGGTTCCGCTTCGCCTTCCCGATTTCAGAGACTATGCGGCGGCCGTCCCCTCCCCCGGCACCCGGGAGGACCAGAACACCTTCATCCTGGGACAGTTCCTCCGGGACGTCATGAGAGAGAACCCGGACAACTTCCGGGTCTTCGGCCCCGACGAGACCGCCTCGAACCGTCTCCAGGCGCTCTACGAGGTCACCGGGAAGGCCTGGATGGGGGAGAGGCTCCCGGTCGACGCCGACGGCGGCTTTCTCTCGCCGGACGGCCACGTGATGGAGATGCTGAGCGAGCACACACTGGAGGGGTGGCTCGAGGGCTACCTCCTCACCGGACGGCATGGCCTCATCAACACCTACGAGGCCTTCGCCCACATCATCGACTCCATGGTGAACCAACACGCCAAGTGGCTCGAGAAGGCCCGCACCGAGGTCTCCTGGCGGGCCCCGGTCTCTTCCCTCAACATTCTCCTATCCTCAACCGTCTGGCGCCAGGACCACAACGGCTTCACCCACCAGGACCCGGGGTTTTTGGACGTCGTGACCAACAAGAGCGCCACGGTCTCCCGGATCTATCTCCCTCCGGACGCCAACTGCCTCCTGAGCGTGGCGGACCACTGTCTCCGGAGCACCGACTACGTCAACGTGATCGTGGCCGACAAGCAACCTCACCTGCAGTTTCTGACCATGGAGGAGGCGGTGGTCCACTGCACCAAGGGCATCGGCCTCTGGGAATGGGCCTCGAATGATGCCGGGGAGGAACCCGATGTGGTGATGGCCGCGGCGGGGGATATCGTGACTATCGAGGCCCTGGCGGCAACGGCCCTTCTCCGGGAGAAGTTCCCGGACCTCAGGATCCGCTTCGTGAACGTGGTCGACCTCTTCCGGCTGGTGCCCCAGTCGGAGCATCCCCACGGCCTCTCCGACCGGGACTTCGATTCGCTCTTCACGAAGGACCGGCCGATCATCTTCAACTTCCACGGCTATCCCTGGCTGATCCACAAGCTGGCCTACCGCCGGACCAACCACGCCAATCTCCACGTGCGGGGCTACAAGGAGCAGGGCTCCATCAACACGCCGCTCCAGCTCGCGATCAACAACCAGATCGACCGTTTCTCGCTCGCCATCGACGCGATCGACCGGGTCCCCCGCCTGCAGACCCGGGGAAGCCACGTCAAGGAGTGGCTCAAGGGGGAGATCATCCGCCATCTGGACTACGCCCGGGAAAACGGAACCGACCTTCCGGAGGCCGAGGGGTTCCGCTGGCCCTTCGCGAAGGAGCCGGGGCAATCCGGAACTCCCGCCAAGAAATGAAAAGAAGGGAGGGCCCGGCCGGCCTTCCGGACAACGATCCGGGCCTTCCCCTTTCTTCCTCCCTTCCCTCTCCCGATTCCCCTCCCCTTCCCTCCCCTCTCCCGCGCTCCTTCTACGACCGGGAGACGGAGACGGTGGCATTGGAGCTTCTGGGAAAGCAGCTGGTCCTCGTCCGGGAGGGCGTGGTCCGCGCGGGGCGAATCGTGGAGGTCGAGGCCTATCTGGGACCCGGGGACAAGGCCTGCCATTCGGCCCGGGGGCGCACGCCCCGGACGGCGGTGATGTTCGGCCCTCCGGGCCACGCCTACGTCTACATGATCTACGGGATGCACTTTTGCATGAACGTGGTGACGGAGGCGGAAGGACGGGCCTGCGCGGTTCTGATCCGGGCGCTCGAGCCCCTGGCGAACCTTCCGGAGAAGACCCGGGGACCCGGGCTTCTCTGCCGGGCGATGGGCATCGACCGCGCCCTGAATGGCCACGACCTGGTGGGGGAGCGCTTTTTCGTCGCGGAGGATCCGGCCTTTGCCGGTGGGACGGTGGTCTCCCGGCCCCGGATCGGGGTCGGGTACGCGGAAGAATGGACCGACCGGCCCCTGCGCTTCTATCTGGCCGGCAATCCCTTCGTCTCGAAGCCCTGACCGCCCGGACCTCCCCTTTGCGGAGGGGGTTCCGGAGCTCCCCGGAGGGAGTCCGGTCCCTCGCCCGGGGAGGCCTGCCGGAATGCGAACCGGGACTTCTCTTTCGGGACCCGCTTTTGCGTCCCTGAAGGATGACGTCGTTGATCCGTCCGGGCGACGAGGGGGATTGACGAACGGCTCTTTATCGAAAAAGCGCCGTAAAACTCCGGCGTTCAGGCCGGAGATATAAGGCGTGCCTCGCTCTGTGACAGGATAGAGATCATGAAAACAATGGAAGCCTTCAAATTCCGCCTCGTTCCGACCCCGGAACAGGAGGCCC
>DAIBSV010000196.1 GCA_027415455.1 Nitrospirota bacterium
GGAGGAACGGGGGGTCGATCGTCGATCCGACCCCGGATGGGAAACTTGAGCCGCCGACCCGGAAGGAACGGTGGTCGCGGGGAGCAGGGCAGCGGAGGGGCTTTCCGATGTCGGTTGGGGAGGGTCCCTTTCCTCCTCGCGCGTGTTCTCCGGAGGCCGCCGGCGAAGGGACGCGCCGCCGATCACCCGCCATCTGGGCCACCGACGCTCGAGGGTCGCGTCGGCCGCCAGTCGTGCCGGGCCCGATACCGACTCGACTTGAAGGAGGATCAGGAACAACACGGCATAAAGAAGGCCGGCGCCGATGTCGGTGTTGGGTGCGGCGTACGGACCGCCGAAGCCGTTCGGGATCGCCCAGAGCATGACGCTGAAGAGAAAGCCCACGACGTACGCCAGTCGGCGGGCGACTCCGAGAATCAGGCAGGTGGCGAGGAACGCCATGAGAACCCCAGTGCCATACCACCAGAGTCCCGGGTCTCCGGCAATTACGCTGGCCCAATACGAGAACCACCAGGAGAGTGCGGGCTGGTTCTGTCCGGCTCCGACCACGAGCAAGTACGCCAACTGCGGGGGAGCCCCGGGCAGGAATTGGAGCGTCGCATCCACGGCCAGGATTCCCCCGAGCAAGAGACGGAGGCAGGCAACGCGACTTCCCGGAGACCACAGGCGAAACGTCTCCGGAAACGCGAACAGTGCCCCGAGAACGACCGCCGCAAGAGCCATGATCATGGCCGCAAACTCGGCCGGTACGAACAGCTCCGACATTCCGGAAAGCAACCGCCGGTAGCGGTAGGTCGGCCGGAGACAAGAGGCCTGCTTCCCCTCGGAGAACGCCTCCCCGTCGCTCCGAGCAACACCTAAGTATCGGGCCTCGATGACGAGACTTTCCACCATGCAACCGGTCCCCGTCGACGCGATCCACGCCCCGATCCGCGAATCCCCGATAGGCGCGACGATCCGTCACCCGGTCCTCGTGGCCCTGGTTTCGCTGGAACTCGGTTTGTTGGCCGTCCAGTTCGCGCTCGGAATGTTCGTCAATCTGTATGTGACGTTCCCGTCGCCCGTCTTTGGGATGAACGGCATGATGCAACTGATGTTCCAGCCGGGAATGGGGAGCGTAATGGCTCACATGATGGCCGGCATGGTCTTGGGCGCCCTCACCCTGCTCACGTTCGCGGCCGCCGCCCTCTCCCGAAACACGCTTCTGGTCGCCACGACCGGAGGGACGTTCGCCGCTGTAGTGGCCGCGGGAATCAGTGGCATGGAGTTCTTGTTTTCCGGGCAGAACAACGCGTTCTCCTACGGGATGTCGCTGGGTTTCCTGTTCGCGTTCACCCTCGCCTTTCTGAGTCTCCTCATCGCATATGGTCGGGAAAGGTAGCGGAGCAACAACGACTTCTCCTCGGCCACAGCATAAGGCGAGGAACCCGTCGAAAAGTGCGCCTTGCGCTCGCCGAGGATTAAGAGAGAGTCGTCGAGGATGTTCTAAACTCGGTCACAGACCCTTTTCCACACTGCCGGTTACGGTCTGCGGGGCCGAGCGGACCTTCCGGCACGTCCCGGCGGGCAGGCCGGCGTGCTGGGCCACTACGTTCCAGGGGAGGCCCCGCGCTCGGAGTTCGAGCACCTTGGCGGTGAGCTCAGGGGTCACGCGACGGGGACGGCCCGGGGGCCGATGCTACCGGCCCCCCGGGGAAGAGGTTGGTCCCGTTCGGTGGAGGACCGAACGAGCCGTCGATAGGCGAGGTCGAGCGCGACGGCGTTTCGGGTGAGATCGTCCGGTCCGAGTGCCCCGGAAAGGGGGTTGCCGTGATTTGGGTCCCGGAACGGCAAATTCTCTATCGGACGGCGAGTTCTACTACGAACCGGCCACCTGACGCGAAATCGTGCGGGCCCGATTTGTTTAACTCGACTGCCCGGATCTCCCGTTCGTGGCGCCCGCGGAAGCGAGTGCGGCGACGTCGCCCGTCGCCTCCCATATCGACGGAACCGGAAAGTACCGGGTCGGCGCGAACCTCTCGTGGACGGTCGTCGGGGTCTATGTCGTGCTCGCGATCCTTCTGGCGGTCATTCTGCCCAAGTCTACGGTGACGGTCTGGGGCATCGTCGTCATCCTCGTCTTACTGCTCTTCTTCCTCGCCCGTTACCTCTCGACGGCCTACTGGATCGACTCGGACCACCTCACCGCATTCCGGTTGGTCGGCGGGCGTCGGATCCGTCTCGAGGAGGTCCGGCGAATGGAAGCCGCGAGCTTGCGCGAGCTCTCTCCGACCGGGTTCTTCGGATCCTGGGGATACCGTGGCCGGATGTGGAGCCCGGTGATCGGAAATTTTGACAGCGTCCAGACGAACACGAAGGGCATCATGGTGTACGCCGGCCCGACGCCCCTGTACATCACTCCCAAACACCAGGACGAATTCCTGCGCGAGCTCTCTCGTCGCGTGCGCTCGTATCGGGGACCGCTCGAAGTGGACCACGGAGCGCCAGCGGCCCCGCCGGGGCCGTCCTGAGACGCACGCTCGCTTCGTCCGCGGGCTCGGGGTCGCCTACCTGAGGTGGATAAGGTGCGTGCAGCGCATCCCGCCACGGGCGATCGAGTCCTGAAGGTCGACCGGTTCCTTTCCCAGGAGCTCTTGCGTCAAGTGCTGGTCGAAGACGTTGCACATGAGATACGTGTGAGAGAGAGCGTTCCGGCGGAAGATGCAGTTCGTCCGGACGATGCGCGTCGTGCCGTTGGGTAGTCGCTCCATCGAGCACCCGAAGCCAAAGTCATTCAACACCCGGACCAAGCGTCGGGTCCGTTCCTCGGTCGTGCCACCGGGCGGGATGTTCGCCGTGATCGAGCGCGCGACCTTGCGAGCGGCCGCGGCGAGGAGCAGCTTGGCCGCGTCTTCCCCTTGGGTCGATAGGATCTCCTCGATGAGAGCGTCGAGCAGCAGATTGTACTTCTTCGGGAACAGCTCTTGGCCCTCACCGGTGAGATGGTAGCGCTTGCGGGGCCGGCCCACCCCCTCCTTGCAGAACGCCGGGACGACATACCCCCGCTGCTCGAGGCGCTCGAGATGGCCTCGGGCCGCGCTCTCGCGGATGCCGAGAGACTCCGCAATGTCGCGCGCGGTCCGAGGCTCCGAGGCAAGTTCCTCGAGGATTCGGCCTCGCGTCCCTGCGAGGACTTCGGGAACCTCTTGGGCGAACATGGGGGTGCTACGGTGCGATAGGATAGGC
>DAIBSV010000197.1 GCA_027415455.1 Nitrospirota bacterium
ACCGAGGCCATTTTCCTGACCCTCGCGACCCGGCCTCTGGGGGCACTGTTCTTTGGATCCCTGGCCGACCGCTACGGTCGAAGGCCGGTTCTGATGGCGGTCGTTCTTCTCTATCCGTTTTTCGGTTTTCTGTCAGCCATCGCCCCGACCATCGGGGCATTCCTCATTCTCAGAGGATTGTTCGGAGTCGCGATGGGGGGTGAATGGGGTGCCGGATCCTCTCTTGTCATGGAAAGCATTCCCGTGTCCTGTCGAGGGTTCGTTTCCGGGATATTGCAGGCCGGATATCCGGCAGGGTACCTCCTCGCCTCGCTGGCCTATGCATTCATCTATCCAATCACGGGCTGGAGAGGACTTTTGATGCTGGGAATCCTTCCCGCTTTTCTCGTGTTCTTCATTCGTAGAAATGTCCCCGAATCGCCTTCTTTTTCAGAGAAAAGACCTCATTTTTCCAGGAACTGGAGAGCAATGGTCGGTCATCATTGGAAGCTGGCGCTTTTTGCCGTTGTCCTGATGACAGCATTCAACTTTCTCGGCCATGGGACTCAGGACCTCTACCCCACATTCCTTGAATCGGTCCATCATCTGTCTCCTGGAACGGTCGGAGGAATTGCGGTTTTTTACAACTTCGGGGCGATCCTGGGAGGGATCATCCTCGGAACTCTTTCTGAAAGGGTCGGACGAAGGCGGGCCATCTTGTGGGCGGCACTCCTGGCCCTGGCGGTGTTGCCATTCTGGGCCGGGGCCGACGGGATAGTGGCTCTTGCCGGAGGGGCATTTCTGATGCAATTTGCGGTTCAGGGCGCCTGGGGGGTCATTCCGGTCTACCTGAACGAGATATCTCCGCCAGAAATCAGGGGAGCTTTCCCCGGAGTCGTTTATCAGACGGGCAATCTTCTGGCTTCCGCAAACGCCACGCTTCAGGCCCTCCTGGCCCACCATCTGGGAGGAAGGCTCGGGCTTTCTCTGGGAGTGGTGGCGGCATTGGCGGCCGTCACGATTGCGGCTCTGATAGGTCGGGGACCGGAGAGAAGAGGAGAACGCCTCCATTGCGGATGAAAAAACGGTGACGTTCTCCTTATCGGAAAAAGCTGGATGCTAGACGTAGGTGGCGAACGCTGTGAGTGCGCGATCGAGGGCCTTGTGTTTTTTTCGGAACTTTTCCAGAGGAATACCCTGGGACCAGGCGTCCCATGACTGACGGATGGATTGACCTCCGGCCCGGGCTCCATCGGGATGGCCGCAGACCCCGCCTCCACAAAGGTAGGCAAAGTCGGGGCCGAAAAGATCGGCGTGGACTCCCAGGGTTCCCGCATGCATTCCTCCGCCTACGGCGATCAGGGAGGACTTCATATCCCCCATCGGGATTCGGCACATCTCTCGCACTGTTTTAAGGTCCGACTTTGTCGCCTTCAGAGTTCCCTTGAGGGCCGGATAAAGAATGAGGTCCGATCCCAGAATCCTCATGAAACGGGCCCAGGCGCGAACCGACATTCCGTGTTTTTGCCAGAGCCAGTCGCTGGTGGCCATATGGGCCATGATCGGGACCTGGGAATGGCGCGCAAGCTCCTCAAGCATGGGAAATCCGCTCGCGGCGGGAGAGAGCATGGCAATTTTTGCTCCTGTCCGTGCTCCCTTAAGATATCGGTCGATCATGCTCTGGGGCCGGTCCACGGTGTGCATCATGACCCACTTGGGCTCCCCCGTCTCGGCTTCGGCCCGGCGTGCGGCATCAACCGTTGCCTCGAGCCTTTTGATATAATCAGCCTCCGGCTCTTGCAGAAGCTCATCTGATTTGACGACATCCATTCCGCCAACCAAGCTTTCGTAGGCGATGGTTGCATACTCCTTGGGCGTCAGTCCCTGGGAGGGTTTAAGGACGGTGATAAAGAGAGGGCGTTTCGGATTCCCGCGTCTTGCCGCGATGCCCTCCGCGCCGAATTGCGGTCCGGGGAGTCTCGAAAGAAGAGCAGGAGAGGGTTCGAAGTCGGTCAGTTCGATCGACTTCAGGATGTTGAGGCAGCTGATTTCGCCTGCGATGGAGAGCACAAGTCCATAGGCCGAGGAGATCCGCTGGGATGGGACCATGATCTCCACCCGGGCATACTTTTTCCCCTCCTCGACTTTGAGCGGCTTGGCCGCGAAGCTCTCTGTTCCTGCTGTTTCGTAGGCCGTTTTCTTGACTCCGAGACTCATTTCCCGGGCGATCAGGGCGGCTGCCCTGGGAACGTCGCTGGATCGGATCGTATAGGTGGTCCTGATAATCTCGGGTTTGCTCATGGATGAGGCCCTCTGCTCTTGGGGGTCGTGGGTGGATGGTGGGAATTCGTTGACATTCCCACTACAATAGGGCAAAGAGGGCGTTACAGGCAAGAAGCCAACAAATAAGAAAGGATCAAAATTTATGGGGCAGCAGACTACCGCCACCATTGAGGCGGTCGAACAATTTGCCGAAGATGTGAAACTCTTTCGACTTGTTCCCGAGCAGGGCCCGGTTTCATTTGTTCAGGGGCAATTCATCAAGGTTCTCTGGGAAGGTGAAAAAGGGTCTTATTTTGCGATCGCATCGCCCCCCTATGAAAAAAGGCACCTCGAAATTCTGGTTAAGAAGGGAAAAGGTGTCTCGGAAAAACTCTTCAATCTTTCGCCCGGAGAAAAGGTGACCTTCGAAGGCCCCCTGGGAAACGGATTCCCTTTGGATCCCCATCGTCGGAAGAACCTCCTCTTCGTGGGTGTCGGAACGGCGATTGCGCCCCTGCGATCGACCCTCCTCGAGGCGCTCAGGCGACGCGAGGAGTTTGGCAGCATCGATTTCTACTTCGGAACCATGACTCCAGGGCACCTCTATTTTGGTGACGAGATGGCGGATTGGCATGCTCGCGGTGCCAATGTTGTCGTCACGGTGACATTCCCGGACGAGAAATGGGATCGGCATTCGGGATTCGTCCAGCACATTCTCCAGGCCCAATCCGATCCGCTCCATCAGACTGTCGCTTATGTCTGCGGCATGAAAGAGATGGTCGAGGAAACGATCTCCGTTTTGAAGGGGCGCGCCATTCCCGAGGAACATATTCTTCAGAATATCTGACGGCCTCTCTCAAAATTGACGAGAGACTTAGGGGAGCCTTACGATGAACCAATAGACGAATGAGGGCGATTGTAGCCCTTGAAAGTATCTTGCCGATTTTCCCCA
>DAIBSV010000198.1 GCA_027415455.1 Nitrospirota bacterium
AATGTCCTCTCTCTCCTTACCACCGTCCGGATACCGGACATTACATTTCAATGAGAATCAGTTATTTTCCATATAAGAGAGAGAGGACATTGCTGGGGGGATCTTTGGCGACAGATGGGATACTGGATCTTATGCGAGTAAGGAGATGGGGATGAGTGTCGAGGTTTCGGTTGTGATTCCCTGCTATAGCGGAGGGGAGCTTTTGGGCGAGGCGGTCGAATCGGTCCTTGGCCAGACCCTGAAAAATGTCGAGATTCTCCTGGTGGACAACAATGCCTCCGACGACACGCGACGTGTGGCCGAGCGTTTTGCAGGAAAGTGTCCCGACCGCATCACGGTCCTGCAGGAGCCCACCCAAGGAATTTGCTCCGCCCGGAACACCGGAATCCGGGTCGCCAAGGGGCGGTACATCGCCTTGCTCGACGACGATGACCTGATGGCTCCCGACAGGCTTGAAAAGCAGCTCCGGTATGCAGAGAACCATCCTGAAGCCGCGATGATCCTCTGCGGGCAGAACAACATCGACCGGACGACCGGACGCCTTCTCGAAGAAAACGTCCTGGGCGCCCAGGGCGCCTGGCAGGAACTTGAGTCGCTTGTGAGGAAGGCCTTCATGGTCAAGCTTCGGGACCGGAATGCCGAATCCTTTCGCTTCTTCCTTCCTTCCACGATGTTCTTTGCCAAGGACACGGCCCTGAAGGCCGGACTTTTCGATCCTCGCATGAACCCCTATTACGCAGAGGATGACGTCTTTTGCATGCGCATGTTTTTTCAGGGGCCCTTCGAGATCGTCCCGGAACCCCTGGTTTCATATAGAGTGAGAACCGGCTTTGAGAACAAACTCAAGTCTTCGGAAAATCTCCTTTTCTCTTTCGTTCAGTTTGACAAGATGTTCCGTCTGATGTGGGAAAGCCTGGGGACCGATGATCCGAAGTCCCGGGAAATTTTCCGGGAAATCGCCGCCTATGAGCTGGAGCAGGCGCTCCGGAGGATCGTCCGATTTGCCGGCAATCCGAAGGACAAAAGAATGGTCCAGCGCCTTTCGATCCGGCTCTGGAAAACGCGCCCGTTGTCGATGAAATATCTCAAGATGATGGTGAAGACCTTTTTCCCCCACCGCTTCCTTCCCCGCCTTTTCTGGTTCGACGGCTTTTGGGAAGGCTCCCTCGATCCCTCCCTCTCCCCCTTCATCGACGAAATGTTTCGGATTCCAAAATAAACGATAAAGATCGGGAGATCCTTGCCATGGCCCCATCCGTTTCGGTTGTCATTCCTTTTTTCAGGGAGGGAGCGCTTCTCGGAGATTGTGTGGAATCGGTTCTGTCCCAGTCCTTCTCCGACCTCGACATTGTCCTGGTCGACAACAACGCCGCGGAAGGGACGCGCGAGCTCGCCAATCGTTTTGCGGCGCGCTATCCCAAGACCATACGGGTGATCCATGAGGCGGAGCAGGGGGCGTGTTCCGCCCGCAACCGGGGAATTCGTGAGGCCGGAGGGGAATATATCGCCCTCATGGATGGCGATGACATGATGAAGCCCGACAGGATAAAGATGCAGTACGAGACGATCCGCGGGGAGGAGGGCATCAGTCTTGTTTCCTGTCATCACGATTCGATCAGCCATGACGGCAAGACGATTCTTCAACGGGACAGGGCGGAGCTTTCCCAGGGGTCAAAAAATATTCACGAGCTCAAAGGGCTCCTTCGATCCCTCTTGCTTCCGTTGAAGCTCCCGCATCACCTCACCTTCGACCTTTTCAGTGCTCCTTTTCTATTTTTCAAAAGGCAAGCGGCGATCGATGCGGGGCTGTTCGACACAAGGCTGAATCCGCGGGACAAGGAGGACTGGGAGTTTTCCCTGCGGCTTTTTGAAACGGGAAAGTTTGTTAACGTTCCCCAATCCCTGCAGTTTTACCGGGAAGAATCGGCCGCCTCCCGACAATTCAAGATCAAGGATCTCTACAAGAGAAAAACCTTTCTTCACGAACAGAAGTTTTTTTCGATCCTTTGGGAACGATATGGGAAGTATCCCGAGAACGGGAAGGTTTTTCGAAGATTGCAGGCCTTTAGCCTGAAAAGGTTCGGCCAATCCCTGATGCAGTTTACACAAGGAAAAGATCTCGGGAGGGTTCTCTTAAAAAGAGCTCTTTTGACAGACCCTTCAGACCTTAGGTCCTGGAAGCTTTATATCAAAAGTATGGCGCCTTCCACGCTTCATCCGAGATTCTTCGATTTTAGAGACAATAAAACGGACGAACTCGATGTTGATCTAAAATTATCTCAAGAATTTTTACAGATTCCCCCTCATATTTTTACCGATTCTGCTTGAAAGAGAGCTCCTGTTAATAAAAGGAATTCTCTATCGCATCTTTGATCCTTCTCCTCTCCTAAGCTTGAACGGGACTTCCTTGAAAATTAAGGCATGAAAATTGCTTTTGTCCGCTTGTTATTAATTTACCTTTTAAACTTATGGGCCATTTATGATTCCCGTCCTCTACCTCATCGAGCATCTCCGCCAGGGAGGCTCCGAGCGTTACGTCTCCGAGCTTGCCCGCTTTGCCCCCCGGATGGGAGTCGCCCCCCATGTGGGGGTCTTCCGGGAGGGGGGAATCTTCTACGATGAAGTCCAGGCCGCCAAGATCCCTCTTTCGGTCTTTCCCCTGGAAAGCCTCTATCATCCCTCGGTCCTTCGGAGCGCCCGGTCCCTCTCCCGCTACATCCGGGAGCGGAAGATCCGGATCGTCCATGCCTTCCAGCCCAACGCCAATATTCTGGGAACGCTGGTAGGACGCCTCTCCGGAGCCCGGGTCGTGATCTCACGAAGGAGCCTGGGCGACTTCGGAAGCCTGGGTTCCCCTCGCCTCGAGGCGCTCCAGAGGCATCTCACCAACCGCTTTGCGCAAAGGGTCCTTACCAATTCCCAGGCGGTTCGGGAGGCTGCCCTGAAAAAAGAGGGCTTCCCGCAGGAGAAAGTAGCGCTCATCTACAACGGCCTTGATGCTGACAGGTTTTCCCCACCCGCCGATCCCCGGTCTTTCCGGAGCGCCCTGGGGCTTCCGGAGGAGGGATTCATTGTGGGAGTTGCCTCGGGGTTCCGGCCGGTCAAGGGGGTGGATGTCGTGATCCGGGGATTTGCCAGGATGGCGTCCAAGGTCCCCCGATCCCTCCTGGTCTTGGCCGGAGACGGCCC
>DAIBSV010000199.1 GCA_027415455.1 Nitrospirota bacterium
GCCATTCGAACACTTCTGGGAGGGCAACTTTGCGGACAGACGAGAGTCGAATCATCGTGAACTCCTTTGGAATTAGGGGAAAGAGGCTGAGCTTTGCCCCTCATGGGGGGGAACAGAGGTCTTAATTAGGGGGAAGGACTGCCTTTCCTCCCAGCTTCTTCAAAATCTCCTCGTGCATGGACCGCCCGAGGTCTTCAAGATCATGCATTTCCTTGTCGAGAATCAGTTGGGACCGATACGGATGAGGTGGGGTAACGAGGCCCGGAAGAGTCTTCGGTGGGGGTGGAACAGGCGAGAGTGTCTTGGGGGATTCTGACAAGGGGGGGGAAAGGGATCCATCCCCGGTTGGCTTGGGAGAGGAAGGGATCCGGCTCCCCGTCAGCAGAGACGATCCTGAGGGGGGAGCGCCTGGCCACCCCCCGGAACCTTCAATCCACCGGGCGACAGTATCAGAATTGATGGAGAAATTGACGTTGGTGATTGCCAGTCCATCCGCAGACTTTCGTGCGATCGCAGTGTTGATCCCCACCATGCGTCCCTGAAAATCCAAGAGAGGCCCTCCCGAATTTCCTCGGTTCATCCCCACGTCACTCTGAAAAACGTCCTTCCCGGGAACGCCTTCAAAATTCTCAAGACGGGTACTGATAATCCCTTCCGTCAGAGACCACAGTCCTCCGGATTCAGGATTCCCGATCGCCACAACCCGCTGCCCCGGCACAACGTCAGCGGCTTTGGCCAAAGAGATCCGGGCGGACGAAGGCGGCGGCGAAAGAGGCTTAAGGAGCGCTAGATCGAGACGGGCATCGTAGCGTTCAAGACGCGCTGGGGTCCGATGGCGAAGATCCACGAGCGGGTCTCCAGAGAGATGCCTCGGCTTGTAGGAGATAAAAAGATGTGGAAACGGCTCTCCGGTCTCCTTGTCGATAATGACATGGGCATTTGTCAGAACGTCACCACGTTGTGTGATCAGGCTTCCCGCTCCGAGCTCTCCTTTCCCCTCCTCGTTGAACCCGGTTACGGTTACTACCGCCGGAGAAAATTCCCGATAAATTGCAGCCGGAGATAGCCGGAAGGACGATGCGGAGGGACTACTGAAGAGAACTCGATGAAGCGACGGCCCATGGGGACGAAGGGGGGCCTCGAACAGATTCTCCAACGCCAGCGCCGGTGCGAGAAATTGAGGGGATCCGGCAAGTGCAAGCATCCCGAACAGGAAGGGGGCCCCACGTCGAAAAAAGGGATCCATTCTATCTCCATCACAAAATAAGGAAGTTTTCCCCCTCCCGTTTCTTCCTCTTGGTGAGGGGTAATCTTGGGGCAAGAAGAGTTGGGGGACTCAAGGTCGATCAAAAAATGATGGTGAGAATCCACTCTGATGGATACCCCTCATGACTGGAGAGATCAAGACGATGAGAAAGAGTTTTTTTACGCTCGATTATCATTTCCGGACTCAGATTCATTGTCAAGGAGAGGGTCTAAATGTCTCAATTTTAGGCATCTGAGCCTCCATTCTCGGCTTGATCTTCTCTTTGCCGAAAAAGACCAGAACGGAGCTGGATCGCCTGCTCCCACTCTTGTGTCCTTGTGGGGATCCAAGGATCGGGAATATCGCAAGTCCATCATTGTATGGACGATGAAGCCGATTTTCCCGGACGAAAATATGACGGACCAAAAAATCCGAACAAAGAAACAGGGGACTTAATCACAATCACCGGATACTGACTGAATCAACTTGGTTGAGACTCCTCGGCTCAAGCTCCGGGGTCTGTCTCCGGTTGTCGAGGTTGGCCTCGGACTCCACCTTGGGCTTGAGATACCGGTACAACCCCGCCACCGTGACGTGTCCTCTGTGTTCCGCTCCGCCGTTCAGCCCCTTCAGGAAGTAGTAGGTGAAGAGTCCGTGGCCTTTCGCTTCCATCACCCCCGATTCCTGGTTGGAGCGGGCCGCGGTGAGAACCACGAGCTTGCCGGAGGAGGGTACATCCCCTTCCCGGATCTTCGTCACGAGAGGCCGGATCCCGCTCCCCACGATCGAGCGCTTCCCCTCCCCGGTAAAGCAGGCGTCCAAGGCGACGATAATATGTTTTGCCGGAAGTTGCCCCAAAGACCGATAAAACCCCGACGTCGAGACCCCGGTATCGGAGAGGTCGGAGGGATCTCCGTCGAAGGGAACGAGGTAGGCCGTGCCTCCCTGGCTTGGAGCCCCGTGGCCGGAGAAGTAGACGTAGACGGTCGACCCGGGACGGACGTTGCGCTTGAGCCAGTGGAGAGCGCCCTTGATCCGGTTCCCCGTGGCCGTCTCGTCCGTGAGCCGCTTGATATGCCGCAGGGGAACCCCCAGCGCCCGAAGGTGGGCCACCATGGCCTGGGCGTCCCGATCGGCGAATTCCGCCTTGGGGATCCCTCCGGGGTATTTCTCAACGCCAATTACCAGAGCAAAGGAATTTGGGTGGCGGGGAGAGCGATAGTCCGGGTGATCCACGGAGGAGTGGTAGGTTGGCGTTGGAGGAAGAGTCGGCGTCTTGGTGAGAGTGGCAAGTTTTTGATTGAGGGCGGCAATCTCTTTGGCGATCTTGGTATTTGAAACTTGTGATTCAATCCCTTGACCATCATTGGGTGATTGGGCTTCATTGGTAGGGGCCGAACCTTTTTTCATCGCCGTCCACTCCTCCGCGAGACGTTGGCCTTCGGCCACCTGGTCTTGGGTCATATGAGGGATCAGTATGTCGAGGTTCTTTGACGCATTCTTATCCCCTGCGGCTTTGGCGAGGATCCACCATTTATAGGCCATCGCATAGTTTTGCGGCATCCCTTGGCCGTTGACATAGAGCCTCCCAAGGTTATTTTGGGCGGGGGCATACCCCTGATGGGCGGAGAGACTTAGCCAGTGGGCAGCCTGCGCGAAGTCCTGCAGTACCCCCTGGCCGTTATAGTAAAGATCCCCTAGGTTGTTTTGGGCGGAGGCAAATCCTTGCCGGGCGGCCAGATGGAACCAGTAGGCGGCCTTCAAATAGTCCTGCGGCACCCCCAAGCCGTTATAGTAGAGATCCCCAAGATTGAATTGCGCGGGAGCATACCTTTTCTTGGAAGCGAGACGGAACCAGTAAGCGGCCTTCGCGAAGTCCTGCGGTATCCCCT
>DAIBSV010000019.1 GCA_027415455.1 Nitrospirota bacterium
CCCGGACGGAACGTCCGGCAGAAGTCCGGGCTGAACCGCTCCATCCTGTCGCAGGGATGGGGCACGTTCCTGTCCCTGCTGGAATACAAGCTGGAACGGAATGGAGGACGACTGGTCCTGGTCGATCCCCGGAACACGAGCCGGACCTGCTCCGACTGCGGCCATGTGTCGGCGGAGAACCGGCCGGATCAGGCCACCTTCCGGTGCGTCTCCTGCGGACACGAGGACCATGCCGACGTCAATGCGGCTAAGAACCTACTCAGGGTCGGGCAGACCCGCAGCGCCTGTTCGCCGGGGCAACCCGGCGAGTTTGTCGCCTGACCCTTCAGGTCGGCGAATCCATCCCCGTTCCCAATCCGGGGAGATGGCAGGAAGGAATCCCCTTCGTTCACGGAGGGGAGGATGTGTGCGCCCGGCATGGGCGCGATCTTGGAGGTGCAAGTCCTCCCGTAAGCTGACCACAGCGAGCGAAGCGAAGCGCAACTGCACAAGGGTGACCGAGTGTGGGGAGGAAGCGTGGAGCGAACCCGCAAGCCAATGGACAAGAACCGGATATGAGGCGTCCCTGATCAAGGCGAGCAGGCACATCACTGCAAAGCTTTCGTGGTCAAGGAGAGGGGACGTAGATTCGGTGGCTGTGCGGCGAAGGATCGTGCTCTTACCCGGGGAGATCTCGCCTCATACCTGAAAGGGTAACAGAGAAATCCGGAGCGAGAAGTCAGCAGAGGCCGTAGTAGCCGCCGGGAAGGGGCGAAGGGCCGAACGAGAAGGAAAGCTGATCGACTATGGGACTCGAAGGTGGGCACAGGCACTCGACATCCAGGCATCCTGGACGGACTGCGGGAGGGAACGGTGAAGCCGGTCCTGAACCGGGACGGGGTGAAGCCCATTCGGCGTTACATGGAGACGAAGGCTTGGGGCGGGAGGACCTGCTTTCGCAGGTGCTCTCGCGAGAGAACATGGTGGCGGCGTGGAAACGCGTCAAAGCCAACAAGGGAAGTGCCGGGGTGGATGGACTGACGGTGGAACAAACTGCCGAGGCGCTCAAGACCCAGTGGCCCAAGATCCGGGAGGAACTCCTGAAGGGAACGTATCGGCCGCAAGCCGTGCGCCGGGTGGAGATTCCGAAACCGGGAGGAGGGGTGCGGGAATTGGGAATCCCAACGGTGGTGGACCGGCTGATCCAGCAAGCCCTTCTGCAAGCCCTGCAGCCAATGATCGACCCGACGTTCTCGGAGTTCAGCTACGGGTTTCGGCCGGGCCGGAGCGCGCATGACGCGGTGCGACAAGCAGAGCGTTACGTGCGGGAAGGCTTTCGGATTGTGGTCGATGTCGATCTCGAGAAGTTTTTCGACAGGGTCGGTCATGACATTCTCATGGACCGGTTGGCCAAAAGGATCCCTGATAAGAGGATTCTGCGGTTGATTCGCCGGTATCTTCAGGCCGGGATCATGGGAAACGGCGTGGTCATGGATCGAACAGAGGGAACTCCTCAGGGAGGTCCGCTTTCACCGATCTTGGCTAACGTCCTGCTGGACGAAGTGGACAAGGAACTGGAACGAAGGGGACACAAGTTTGCCCGGTACGCCGACGACTGCAACGTGTATGTTCGGAGTCGGAGGGCAGGCGAACGCGTTTTACGATCACTGAGACGCCTTTATGCGACGCTTCACCTGAAGGTGAACGACTCGAAAACCGCAGTCGGCTCCGCTTTTGGTCGGAAATTTCTCGGCTACTGCTTTCGGCGGTGGTCTAATTCGATCAAGATCGCAGTGGCCCCCAAGGCACTGGACGCCTTCAAACAACGCATAAAGGAGATCACCTGTCGTATTGGTGGCCGAAGTATGATACAGGTCGCCGAACAACTGAGGCTCTATCTGCCGGGTTGGAAATCCTATTTTCGCCTAGCCCAAACGCCGAAGACGTTTAGGAACCTCGATTCATGGATTCGCCACCGACTCCGGGCGGTTCAGCTCAAGCACTGGCGCCGCGGGCCCACAATATACCGTGGCCTGCGAAGCCTGGGCGCATCACACGAGTTGGCAACCACGGTGGCAGGGGGAGGCACCCGCTGGTGGCATCATAGCCAGTCGGGCCTTAACAAGGTTCTCACGGTAGCTTACTTCGACAGCCTTGGTGTGCCCCGACTCTCATAACCTCAACTTTTCGAACCGCCGGGTGCGGACCCGCATGCCCGGTGGTGTGGCAGGGGAGCGGCTTGACCGTCCCCCTATGCCGATCAATAGCCGTTCTCGCCACCCATTGAGGCCTCTCTAAGCTGGCTTCATCCCGCCGGGAGTCCCGACAACGTGCTCGTAGATGAGTGTCGTTGTCAGGCTCGCATGGCCCATCCAGTTCCGGATCACAGCCGGCGGGATCCCCGACTCGAACTGCCGCGTGGCAAAGGTGTGACGAAGCACATGAGGGCCCATCTTTTCCTTGATGATTCCGGCCCGATCGAATGTCCTTCTGACCATCTCATAGATTGTATTGGGAGCGGGCGGTTTTCCTGTCTTGTCTGCAAAAAGAAACCCCTGCTCTCTCTTGATCCTGGCGAGAAAGCCTTCGATTTCGTCGGCCAATATTGCCGGAATGGGGATTTCCCGCTCCTTTCGTCCCTTCCCGTAAACACGAATTTTCGGGGAATCTCCGAGATCCACGTGCTCGATTTTCAGGGTGGCCACCTCACTGCACCGGATTCCTGTGGTCGCCAGAAGAAGCAGGATGATCCTTTCCCGCCTTTTCGTCCAAGTCCGTCCCGTCTCGATGGCCTTCATGAATTTTTCTTGTTCGACCCTAGAGAGCACCGTTGGCAGTTTTTTCTCCGCATGTCCCTTTTCCATCTTTCTGGCTTCGTTTGCCGGATTGTCATCAAGAATGCCTATCTCGCAGAGATGCTCAAAAACCGAAAGAAATTGTCTCGCATAAATCCTTTTCGATTTTTGAGACACCGTGATTGAATTGAGAAACTTTCTAAAAACTGTTCCGTTTATGTTTTTTATCGTCATCTTGTTTTTTTCGAGAAAATTTAGAAGTTTTAAAAAAAGATGATTGTACGTAAAAACTGTTCTGTCTGAGTAATTCGATGAAAAGAGCCATTCGTGAAACGCCTCTTCTGGGGCGTCCTGCCACCTTTCGACCGAGTCCACGAGTGCGTTCATCGTTCCCCTCCCCTTGGATGTCATTCTCATTGAATCTAACAGTATGTTAGATTCTACTGTAATCCCTCGAACCCCCTATGGTCAAGGGTGGAAGGATCTCTCGCCGGGCCTCTTGCGCGATTTTAGTTAGATTCAATGGTTACTGTTGAATGATTCATTTGAATCAATTCGTTATTTTTGCTAAGATTTCCATTGTGAGAGTTTTTTTAATTACAAATAAAAAAGGAGGAAAAATGTCAGAAGATACTCCCGAATATATTTCAGGAGAAGTGTCAGAAAAGATCTCTTCGATCGTTTCAGGTGAGGATTATATAAAGTTTACTGTTTTGAGGGAGAGGATTGTTTTTGACAAGAAAATGACCAACAAGGAGAAGACGTCTGAAATCATCAAAATCGCACTCTGCCTTCTTGAGAAGAAGGTTGATGAGTTTGTGAAAAATGGCGTTAGCTTTGTCCATAAAAGTAAATTGACGGAATATTAAAAATTAACGAATGCGGCAGGTTTTTGGATGATTTTCTGATATGTGAGTTTCGTGGAGAATGCCATAACGCACGCGAGCACGCCCACTCATCTTTGCGCATGTGATTCGTTTCGCGTCCTCCACTCTTGATGCTGTTCCCGCGAGAATGTCCTCATCTGTCATGATCTCGCCTCCAACATGAATTTTCTCTCCGGAGACGATCATCCCTCCCGCTTCGAGATTTCCTTCGTTGACACGAATGCCATCTCTAGCCCATATCGTTTTTCCTGCGAAGACCCCACCAGTCACCACGATGCTTTCGTCTGCGAGAATGGCCCCTCCCGCTCTGACTGCCGACGCCCAGAGCGCGCCCGTTCTAATGTCTCCTTCGGCAACAATCTCTTTTTTGCTGACGAGCGACCATTGTGTCGTGATGTTCTCTCCGACTTTGATGCCACCATCGGCGGCATACTGGAGTCCTTCCAGGGAATCTCCGGCCTGAATCTCCTCCAACACCAGGACCGATGATTTTGTCACGATTTTTTTTTGGCTCTTGAGCGATCCCGTCACGATAAGACATAGATGTTTAGCTTTTGTCTCATGTGATCCCAAATCAATTTCGATGGTCTCATCCGAAACGATTGATCCCTGGTACTCGTATGTGACGGAATCTTTTTTGATTAGCCCCTTCCCATTCTCGTCGCGCCAGTCGCAGGTTATTTTCATCATTAGCGCGCATCGGCAACACCGGCATGAATGCCGGGGCGGGATGCGCCTCTCCTTTCCGTGAAGGGTTGACAGCACTCCGGTCCGGTCTTTCCGACAAAGCCCTGATGGCCGGAATTCCTTTGGCGGTTGTCGATCCTCGCTAGGCGCCCTTTCTGATGACGACCTTGTCCTGTCTTTGTTGTTTCGCGATGTTCGGGTAATACCATCCGATTGTCTCAGGTTCCTTGACGGAGACCGTTTTCGCAGCCTTTTTGATCTTGTCCCGGACAAGCATGGCCTTTTCCTTGTCGATATGTCCAAGAACGATGGCGCCATAACGACCGTCTGGCGTGGAGAAAATCACATCGGTCGTATACAGTCGCTTGTTGATGCTCTCGATCTCTTGCGGAGCATCTTTCAAGGTCTCATTCTCGAATCGGAAGAGAAGAATCTGTATCGTCTCCGGGATGACGGGATCGATTTTGTGGATGATCTCATCAATACCATTCAGATTGAATCCTCGTCCATTCCAAAATTTGGCATAGTGATAGGTTTGACCTGACAGGGAGGCCGCCTCCTGGCACAGGGCGTCCGAGCCCCTCCGCAAAAATCCGTCGAGATATCGCTCATTGACAAGACTCGCCTTGATTGAGAGTGTCCCGAGTTTTTCAACGCCCCCCACAAAAACTGAAAAATCAATGATGACTTCTCCGTCCCTGACCCTCCCCATGTGTCGTTTTCTCCCTTCTCTCATGGGATCGGGATAGTTCCTTTGTTCCCGGATCCATGAATCTCCGGTCTTTCTGTAGCCCAGCGATGTTTTGTCCGGAGAGAGGGGGGCGTCGATCGGTCGTGAGAACATAGAGGGACGGATGTTCTCTTGTTCGAGTCGATCGATCAGAACCGACGTGAGATATTCTTTTTCGAGCTCGTTTGTCCATCGGTTCATGGCGTTCTTGAGTTCTGTCGTGTCCCATGTCTTCGTTCTCGCCGTTTTGTTCGCAATGTCCTCCTTGCTGTTTCCCGGGATGGCGATGACCAGGGTTCCTGCTTCGCACTCCAAAAACTTGAACCCGTAGAATCGATCGACCGCACGCGGATTTTCCTTTAAGACGAAAACATCAGCGTCCTCGCTATGATTTTTTCTTTTTTCCCGAAAGGATGAAAAGTGAAATTTTTCCACGGGGACGATGAGGCGCTCGAGATGCCCCATGAGGTTTTCTTCCGTGGTTTCCTGCACGATCTCTGGCCAAAGTCGTTTCATCGTCGAGGAGAAGAGAACGGCTCCTTTCGTCCGGTGAAAAAAGACGGCGTCCATGTCGTCCGCCAGGAAGCTCTGAAGTTCTTTTTCGGGAAGAAAAACAGGATCGAAACGTGAGGGTTTAAGACGAGCGTACTCGATGCGCATGATGCTTTCTCCTGACGCCCGGGTGGGAAGGAAACGCTAGAAATCGAACCCAACGATGAGGGGGGCATCCATGAACGGCATGGTATGAATTGCCCCTCCCTCTCTGAAGGGAACGTTATTGAACAGATACATGAAGCGAAGTTCGGCAAAAAAATGGTCGGCCTGAACGCCAAGTCCTGCATCCATGACGGGGGCGCTTTCCGTCCCCAAGGCATAACCGACATCGGCCAATGCGTAGACAAAATTGTGGTAGTCGTTCTCGAAGTGAAAAATGCCGTATTGCATGCCGACGGTCAGAGGAATCACGTTGAACGGGGCAACGGATCCATTTGTCTGATAAAAAATGTCACCTCCATTTAAACGGAAGGCGACACGGCTGGTATCGAAAAGGTTTTGTGGCACATGGACAAGCCCCAGACCCGCCCCGAAGCCACTTCCCACGCCGGAGGCTCCCCCGATATTGGGGGACACGAGACCCCATGCGGTCACTTCCGTATCGCCATAATCGAACATATCGGTGGCATGAGCCGTTCTCTCTCCTGCGATGATGGCGAGCACGATCCAGGCTCCCGCCATGATGATCGCCGCAATCCTTCTCGTTTTTGCTGTCATTCCGTTCATGAACGTCCTTTTTTTAGGGACTCCCTGGTTTTTTCCGGGCGTTGTTCGCTGGACTCCAGTTCCCTTTCCACGAAGCGTTTGGCCTGTTCGAAAATCTTTTCCGAAACGATTCCCTCGAAGACCGTGATGACCTCCCTGACCATATTCATGTCCTTCTTGCCGAACACCTCTTCCACCTCTCGCATCAGGGCCGTTGGGTAGGTCTGTTCCTCGAAGATCTTTTTGGCAATTTTGACGGAACGCTCCGAGACGGTCATCGTCACGGACATTATATTGAGGGACGATTCGTCAAAGGACATTTTGTCCGGAAGACGCTTGACGATGTCCGAAATGGCGTCCTGGAAGACGCTGACGATCTCTGACTTGTTCGCGATACCGACCTCCTGAGAGAGATCGTCGATCAACTCCCGGAGAGAGGCGGGGGCCTCCTCAGAAAGACACACCTCATATTTGTCCACCACGAAAAATTTCTGGACGTCTTTGGGGTCCATCACAAGCCTCCATCCCAATAAATGTGGGCGCCATCGAGACAGCTCTCCACGGGTGGAATCATCTCCATGACGTCCCGTTCCGTAAATCTCTCAAACCCCTCTTCCTTGAAGGAGGGGACGAGCTTCATCCACCCGCATTCCATCGGGATTGTCGAGACAAACGGCCTCTCCCGCTCCCCGTCCATCCCCAGGGTCATCTCTTTGTTGATTCCGATCGGAGACACGAAAATTTCACCCCCTCGAGAGGAGTAAACCGTCAACGTTGACGTAAAACTGACGCAATCCTTCAGTTCCCATCGCCCATTTTTCGTTTGGATGACGGAGGCCTCCCGATCGTCGATGGCCACCATGTCCGGACGCACGGAAAACGAGATTCTGCCCTTGACGGACACAATGTCCCTCAGCATGGGGGAACGGAGCTGGATCTGTATGTCACGCCCCTCATGGAACGTCATGATCTCTGCCGGCGTGAGTCCGTCCCGCTCAAAGAGCATAATTTTGTGAATACTTCCGTGTTCGATAAAAAACAGGGAGCGCAGCCGTCCAAAACGATCCCAGTGGATGGCCGCCGGCCCTTCGCGGCGATGTGGCACCCCTCCCAGAAACCAGATTTCCGAAAGCTTTTTTCCGTTTTTGTTTCTGTAGACCATGGCGGGGCGTGTTTCCGCATGCAGGTTCCCCCGTTTCCAGCATGTTTCGATGATGTATTCCGGTATTGGCTTTTGCATGAGATCGGATCCTGTTGAAGATTTTATCGAAAAAACACCGTAAGACCCCGGACTTCAGGCCGGGGATATCAGGTGTGCCCTGTTGCGGGATGGAAAAAGATCGGGACCACAACGCCTCCTTGAACATTTTGAGACTCGGGCTGAAGTCTCGGGGTTAGCCCCCGGAAGCCCCTTCCTTCAGGGATGGGAGCAGTCACCGACGCGTCGCCACGAAGACGTTCCAGCGTCTTTTTGTCCACGCATTGATCGCCCGATACACTTTCCAGGCGTATTTCAGGGCCTCTCTCCGATGGGGAGAGTGGTAGGCCCCCACTCCCTCCCAGAGACGTCCGGCATGGTTGCGGATCGAGCGGGAGAGGATCCATCCGCCGACGTCGAGATTCGTGCAGGGCGAATTTTTGAGTTCCCCATAGCTGATCCCATATTTCCTGACAGTGCCCAGCCATCGGCTGTTGATCTGCATGGGTCCGATATCGACACTTCCATCGGAATTCCGATGCGTATGTCCGGGTCGCCCACCTTCCACCACCAGAATCCCCACTAAAATACTTTCGGGAATCCTGTACTTTTGGGCGGTTTGCTGAATACAGATGGGGGGAGCCTGTGCGTAGACGACCGGCGGAAGGTCCATCATTAGAATCTTCCCGGGAGGATGGTCTGCACGCGTGCGTATTCGATGATGACGAGAACGGCCGCCGCCGATAGGTATGTTCCGAAAGGAATTTTCCGATGTCTTTTGGTGATCATCCGATATCCGCCTTCCAGAATAACGCTCGAGAGCGATCCCACGAGCACCACGATGAGAACGCCGTTCCACCCGACAAAGCTGCCAATCGCTGTGAGATAAACCGCATCCCCGAATCCGAGCCAATCGGGACGAAGGATCGCCAAGGGACCCAAGAACAGGAATCCTGCCAGGGCCCCGATCACCGCCATTTTCACGCTTCCCGTCAACCCTCCCTCCGCGCTGGCCACGGTCATCCCCGCCGCCAGACAGGCCAGAGTGAGCGCATGGGGAAGCCGATAAATCTTCCAGTCGAGAATCGACAGCACAACGGCGAAAGGAGTAAAGATGATCAAGGGAGCCACGTTTTTCGTTTCTCTACATGTTGGGCGGCATCTTGCCGAGCGCGATATCTCCCCAGATCCCCCACTTTTGTCCTGTGGCCAGGAGATGGGGCGTCGAGTAGACGGTCAGCACCGATCCATTAAACGTCGCGTGAGGCACCGATTGGGCCAGGATGTTGCCGAGTTCCGGTTTCGGGATCGAGACCGAAAAACTCCATGTGTTTTGATTGTTGGCCGTCAAGGTGAGGGGGGAGACCCCGTCGTACGCGGACACCATCGGATTGTTGGCCCCGATGAGTTTCATGGTGGCGATCGCGTTCCAGCTCGTCGGCCACACCGACGATGGACAGGCCGTCGGCCCCAGCGGACATTCCACCACATAAGCGTCCGAAAGAACCTTTTGCAGATGCGTGAGCTGGGAGGCAAAAGCCAGGACGCGGCTCTGTTCGTAAATCGCCCGGACACCCTGGAGCATGACGACGGAGATCAGCGCCGAGATCATGAGGTTGACAGACAGCTTCAATAACGCATCCCCTCTGTCGTTCTCGAAGAGGGTTTTCCTCTTACATGCCTCCATTCATTCCTCCACTCATGAATTTGATGATCATGGTGAACATGGGCTTATAAAGGAGCATGGCCGCAAACACGATGATGACGCCAATCACGCCCGTCATGATCGGTCCCACCCACTCTTTGATGAAGTTGACCTTTTCCTCCAGGAGTTCCCGATAGACGTTTTCAAGACGGGCAAAGTCCTTTCCGATCGACCCGTGTTTTTCCGAAACGGCGATCCAGTCCGGGAGATCCCCCGGGAAGACGCCCGCGTCGGCCACGGCGACCGACAACGTGGTCGACCGTTCCCTGAGATTCTTTTCGATCGCATGATAGATCGCCGCCTCCCGACCGTAGGTCATGCGCGTCATGCTCTGGATGGACGCCAGGGTCGAGTTTCCCGCCGATTCCATGACCCGGAACGTCATGACGAACCGATACGCCAGCATCAGGGAGTCCATTTCCCGAATAAAAGGGACCGTTTTTCGCATAAATTCCCCGAAGAGCGTCCTGAATCCCGGCGTCAGAGACAGGACAATCGGGATCGACACCAGAAACCCGAGAATCATCATCGACACATCGACGTGCTCATTGATCCACCGGTCGGCCTCGAAAATCTTCGCTGTGATGTAATCCGGTTTCATGCCGATGGAGCCATCGAACATGGCCCCCATATTGGGCAAGATCAGAAAAATAATGATCAGGAGGAAGATGAAAATCAGGATGATATTGATGGCCGGTCCGCGTAACGCTTTCCTGATATCGCGCCGGAGTCGGTACTTCCCATTGAGCATTTCGGAAAGCTTCAGAAGAATACTTGGCAATTCAGCCCCGTTTTCTGCCGTCTGAACAATCGGGAGAATGTCTCGCGGCATTCCGGCGATAAAGAATGCCCGGGAGATCGGCTGTCCGTCCGATAGAGCATCAATCGCAATTTGGGCACGGGAAATGATCAATTTGTCGCGGGTATTCGTCTTGATGTAATCCATCGCCTGTGTGGCCGTGATTCCGTTTTCCAAAAACAGGGCGACTCTCGACAGAATGATGGCGGCTTTCTCCGGAGGAAGAGGTCCCCGTTTTTCTAAAACAGCGCGCACCGTTTCCGCCAGATCCAAGGCAATGTCGACGATTTTTCCGGCCGGAAACTGAATCCAGATTCCATTCATCGCGTCATCCATCGACTCTGCGACGATCGTCCCTTCTTTCACCGTGTTTTCTGAGATTCTGACAGCGTAACGATACGAGAAATTCAAGGTCGGATCCTCATCGACGGAAAGCCGTTTTTTTGGGTTCAGCGAGACTGGCCTGAGGGCTTTGTGTGTTGATCCCGTCCATGGCGTGCGCTCTGGCCAGCTCGTCGTCAAAATCCTGGAAAAGACGGCGGGCCACGGTATAGACAGCCTTCACAAACGGTTTTTTCGACTCCGTTTGGGCGTCTTGGCGGACCATCCGTCGAGACGACCCTCCCGACGAGGCTCCCGATGTTTCACCCGCCTCCCTGTTGTTTTCTTCCAGAAAATCCTTAAAAAACCTCTCAAGTGGGGCGTTTTTCCACGGCGTTTTTCCTTCTTCCCGTTGAGACGCCACAGAAGACACCTTTTCTGGCGTCTCCATTCTCAGTCGTTCAAAATCCTCCACGATGGCTCTCGGATCAACGGCTTCCTTTTTTCTATCTGCCTGAACAAAAAATTGAGGGAATCTTGTGAATGCCTGACGCTCTTCCGCGCTGGCCACCTCCAGAAACATCGTGATGTCTTCCCGTGTTCCCTGACCCAGCTTGACAAAAACAGACGCGATGGATTGGAGCTCGCTAATGGACTCTTTCAATGGCGCAAGCGCTTTTCGTAAACTTTCCTTCGAGACGCAAAAATCCGAAGGACACAGAGCCAGAAATTCAGAAATTCCCATCCCGTCGCGATTTTTTTCATACTTATCATCGAAAATGAAGCGCATGGCGTCAACTTTGTATAAAAAGAATTCTTCCATTTCCCGAAACGACCGGTATGCCTCTTTGGGAACAGAAATGGCGTCGGCGAGGGCCTGAACCACCACCATAAGGGCAAGCTTTTCTTCCGAAGGATAGCTTCGGAAAGCGTCTGATTTACGGATACTATCGATCGTTTGAGCCAACGACAACGAGAATTGCTCAGATTTCTGCTCAGCGTCTTGGGGCAACATGGTGGCTCCTGCGGATGGGGTTATGGCACGTGTCCGTTTTTAGTTCCGATTCAAAGCCTCTGCGAGTTCTCCCCGAAGATTCCTGAGACGATCGGTTTGGGGAGTCAGGTCGCTCAACCCCGGAATCTCAACCCCTTCATTGATGGCCATCGCCATGACCAGCATGGTGCCGACCTTTTCTTCGTCCGTTCTTTCCATGGTGGATCCTCCTTGAAATGCCCGGGCGGTCCTCAGATTCCTCCGATCCCGCTGGTTTGCTGCATGGGGACAATCCCCAACATTTTCGCCACGTCAGAGATGCCGGCATTGCCGACGGAGCTTTCGTGGATAGCTTTGTCCATGAGGGATTTCCATGTCTTATTGACCTGACGCTTGTAGAGTTTTTCGAGAACAAGCCCCGGTTTTTCGATCATGCCCGGTGCGGACAGAAATTCGACGAGTTCATCGTTGAACAGGAGAATCTCTGCGATCGCGTACCGTCCGACGTATCCCTTCCCATAACAGGCCGGACATGAAGGATTCTGTCCCCTGTCGTAGAGCGTCTCGATTCCGGCATTGATAATAGCATTGTGGGCGGTGGTTCTTCGGTATTTGTCCGATGGAACCTGCACCCGACATTCCTGGCACAGTTTCCGGACGAGTCTCTGATTGATAAAAATGCGCCCCACCGACAATACGTCCATAAGTTTGATGTTGTAATCCGTGAAACGTCCGAATATCTCGAACGTCCGGTCCACGTGAATCGTGGAAAAGACGAGGTGACCCGTTCTCCCCGCCTGAACGGCGATGGCGGCAGGACTTTCCTCGCGGATTTCACCGACGATGATGATGTCCGGATCGCTCCGGAGAGAGCCCTTCATGGCATCCGTGAAACTCCATCCGTCTTCTCCCCGGTCGGCCTTCGTTTTCCAGACCTGACATTGGAGTCCGGTTGACCGGCGGTATTCGATCGGATCCCCGATATCGATGATCTTGAGACGGTCCGAGTCGACACTGTTGATGATGGCGTGGACCGTCGAGGACTTGCCGGCCGACGTCGGCCCTGTGACCAGAATCATTCCGTTGGGCGTGTTTTTGATGTATCCCATCAGAACGTCGACTTCGTCCGACGGAAACCCGAGCGTTTCCAGCGTGATCGAAGCAAACCTGGAATCGAGCAACCGGAGCGTGGCACCCTGCTGTTCATGGATCGTGGGCATAAACGAGGTTCTCACCTGAAGAAAGGTCTGTCCGATCTTCATGTTGAAAACGCCGTCGATGTTCTTTTTGATATGAGGACTCAAGGATTCCGCACGATGCAGGATGGCGTGCCGGAGTTCCGCGTAGTTTTGTTTGGTGATATTGGCGATGTGCATCAGATCGCCCTGAACCCGATATCTGATTCTGACCGTATTCTCGAAAGGCTCGAGGTGAATGTCCGTTCCCCGCATCCGATACGCCTTCTTGATGATCTTGTCGATCAGCTCGTTCGGCGTCAGGCTGGCATCCATGAAGTCCATCGTGGTCGCATCGACTCTCACCGGAATCATGGCCGTCATCTCCGTCAGAATCCATTCGATTTCATCCTTGCTCGTAATCTTGAAATGGATTGAGGCCTGCCTTTTGACGAGATTTTTCTCCCGAATGCGCCCCTCGATCTCGAGCATCCTCGACGGATCATGAATGACGACGACGAGCTCGTTCTCTCGCCGTGTTTCTTTCATGGGCACGGCTTCAATACTCCCCCAAAACTCCACATGATTGATTAGGAGAGTCCGATCGGCCTTCTCTCCGATCGATGGTTCAAAGTCCAACCCTCTCGTTTTCGCGAGTGCTTCGGCGATCTGCAATGACGAGACATAGCCCCCTCGCAGGGCAACCCTGTAAGGCCTTTCCCCGGCGGTCATGGCTTCCGCCATGATGCGCTGTTTCTTCTCTTCCGAAATCATGCCCAGAGATTGCATCACCAGGATGATTTCATCGTCGAGCATGGAAGACCCCGATGAAAAAATTGCTCCAGGATCCTTGCTCTCCTCCCCCGGCGGTTCATCGGACGTCTCCGGCGCGATCGTGACCTTGGTATCCGTCACCTCAATGGTTTGGACGGACACGCTTTCTTCCAAGGAGATTGCCGAGCGGTCGGGGATCCCCGTATAGAGGCGCTTCCTTTTATGCTCAACAAATTCAACCCTTTCCGTTGTCTCTCTCTCTTCCGAGACCACCATCTGTTTTGGGGGAGGGAGCGATGACACAGAAGGCATGGCTTCTTTCGGTGGCGAGGATTCTCGGATTTCCGTCCGATCGCTTTGATATCGTTTTCTTCTTGTAAATTCAACCTCGTCCATGGAGTGTCTCCACATGAAAAAGGCCCACCGAAACCGCTCCGGTGGGCCAGCTTTTCGTTTCTGGCTTATGTCCCGAAGCCGGTCGACGGTCCAATGCTGATCCCCCGCTGAGGCGTCTTGCGCAAGGGGGCCTGATCCTGATGAAGGTGCATCAGATCATGTGTCGATGGAACCTCGGTCTCGATGACCTTCCCGTTCTCCGTCACGATCGGGGTGACAATCAACACCAGTTCGTCCACTTCCCGCTGGAGGTTGTACCCCGAAAAGAGATAGCGAAGCAGAGGGATGGACCCCAGCCCCGGGACCGTCCAGTAGTTGTTGATGATGCTGTCGGAGACGAGTCCTCCGAAAAAGACCGTCTGCCCGG
Source organism: Nitrospirota bacterium (assembly GCA_027415455.1). The sequence continues at coordinate 14,068 of DAIBSV010000019.1, forward strand.
ACTGCACGGTAATGTCGTTCGAGGTCGCCCGCGAGTTGATCTCGGGTTCCTGGAACTGTCCGATATTCTGGACATTTATGCTGACCATCTGCGTCAGGGTATTGAGAATCGGGACGATGTGCAGATGCACCTTGTCACCGTCAATGACCGGGCTCACTTCCAGGGAGAGACCCGTTGTGGCATACCCGATCTGAGGAATGACCTCGGAGGACGAGTTGAGACCTCCGAATGCAAAGGGCATCAACGATTGCAGATAAGGAATGTTCTGCGTCACGTTGATCGTGTTCGGCTGTCCCGAGATCGCCAGGATTCTCGGCTGGTTGACGACGTGCGTCTTCCCGTATGTCGACAGGGCGTTGATAATGGCTGACGACGTATTGGTGCCGTTCGCCACGCCGATCGTGTAGGGAGCCGGCGTTGAGGTGCTCGAAAGCCCGGCATTCAGTCCCGAAGCCCCGGTCGCCGTCATCGCAAGGCCGCTTCCGATCCCATGGATCAGGGCGTTCCAGTTAATCCCATACTGGTTGGTGTCGTTGAGTTGGACCTCGATGATGTCCACCTTCAGGTACACCTGCCGATTCAGGAGCCGCCTGATCTTCTGGAGATACTGATCAATCCGGAAGACGGAATCGACGGTATCCCACACATACACATATCCGGATTCCGTATCGACGCGAATATGACCGCAGGGAATCGCCGGAATTTTTCCGGACTGGTTGTAGACGCTTGAGCTTATACCCGGAAGTCCGGGGACGTTTTGCCCCGCACCGCCATTGCCCGGCCCACCTCCAGGACGAATTCCTCCCTGGTTCTGGAGCATCTGCTGGGGGTTGAGGTTCGCCGGACCGACAGGAGCGTAGCCATTGACTGAGGGTCCTCCGATGGGATAGGACGCTCCGCTTGTCTGACCATAGCCGCCTGCGCCACCCGCACCGCCGTAGCCACCCTGGCCGCCCATCATGCCGCCCGTTTGCGCCGCCACGATCGGGGGCGTGCAGTCTCCGCTCGCCATCCCGTTGAGGGTGTTTTGCAACGACTGCCAGAAAGTGATCATGCCCGATGTCATATTGACGGAGATCAAGCCCGAAGACCCTCCGGAACCCCCACCCATGCCGCCACCCATGCCACCATAGCCGCCTGCGCCACCCGCACCGCCGTAGCCACCCTGGCCGCCATAGCCGCCACCCATGCCGCCATAGCCGCCACCCATGCCGCCATAGCCGCCACCCATGCCGCCATAGCCGCCATAGCCGCCATAGCCGCCATAGCCGCCATAGCCGCCACCCATGCCGCTCGTCAGTATGTTCCCCACCATCCCAGACATTTGGTTCATCACGTCTGGCGCGGCGATCCGGAAGGTCTGATATTGGGTCCGGGTCAGTTTGACGGCGTCACGATGCGGAATGAAGTTTGCCGAGATGGGCGAGAGAAGCTCCGTCAGAACGTCATAAAGCGCCACATGGTCGAACGTTCCCTCGACCGGGGTCCGATAGTCGAGATCCCCGTAGGTGATGGCCATGCCTTTGGGAAGGATGGACTGAACCGCTATTCCAACCGTCACGCCCTTCTCGAAATCGACCGTGATGGGAAGCTTCAGCCAGGGATATTTTGCGAGAAGAACGGCGCGGCGCGATGGCAAACCGTCCCTCTCTGCATTCGGAAGGTGAACGGACAGTCTTTCCGGAATCCCGGAACGGTGGATGATCGGATGAACATCCGCCACGCTTTTTGCGTGTTTTTTTGATCCAAAGACAGGGCTGTGCGTGCATCCCGCCCCGGATGCCAGAATCGTCACCGCCATTGCAGTGCCTATTATTTTTTTGACTGAGAGCATTCCCTCTTTCCTCCCTTAATAGTTGTCGTCATTCCCTGCGTTCTGTCCCCTCTGCCCCTGGTACGGACTTTGTGGCGGGGGAGGCGGCGGAACGAATCCATGGAATCCTTGCACAGGTGCCATGGCCTCCGGCACCGAGACATCGGTCGGTTGCACTTCGATGGTGTAATCCTTCATGTTGACCATGTTCCGGAGAATAATATTGTTGTTTCCAATCGATACCACGTTGTAGTGGCCGACTTGCGATCCGATCTGGACTTCCCGCTCTTCTCCCCGATAAACGAGACGGGCGTTGAAGTGCGAGGTCGATTCCAGCCGCACGTCTTTCAGTTCCGGTTGACCTGACCCCGCTGGACCACCCCCCGGAACTGCATAGCTGCTCTGTGACCCAGGCCCGTGCCCTCCTTTTGATATCGGGGACGTCGTATCCTCGAGGGAGATATCCCCATTTTTATCCTTGACGACCTTAAGACCATCGATGGTGTCGCCTACTTTGGCAATAAAGGAGCGTCGCCCGAACTTGATAATCACTTTTTGATCACCGATCCAGCCCACGATCTTCGGACCATTGTTCTCGTCATCGTTTTTGGGATGCTCCGGAGGCGGAGGGAGGGAGGACTGTTGGTTCGACATCGGACCCGGCATCATTCCCGGCGTTTGGCCTGGCATCATCCCCGGCACTTGGCCCGGAAATTGTCCGGAAGATTCCCAAGAGGGTTCCGTCAATTTCTTCTTGGTACGCTGGAGGCTGGCCAGGACGATCTCCCGTCGGAGTGCCACGATCTTTTTCAAAAATTCCGAGTCATCCGAAAGATTTTCCAAAGGTTCGCTTTTTGGACTGTTCTGACCAAAATACAGAGGATTCGTTTCGACGGGGCCCTTCTTCTTGGTGGCCACTTTTGCTTTCGTCTTTGATTTTTTTTTGTCTTTCGTCCCCGGCGATGTTTTTTTGACGACAATTTGTCCCGGACTCCCCGGGAGTCCGAAACGATCCCCCTGGACTCCCGCGCTTCCCCCGAAGAGCGATCCCGGAGGATCTGCGGCCACCGAAATCGTGGGCAAGAGCGCCACCATCGCGATCGAGACAATGGCATTTCGTTTCAACTTCCTCATTAGTTCCCTCCGTTCATCATTGGTCTAACCGCCATGGCTTCCGGCGTTCTCGAAAACATGCCCGGGTGCCTCTGAATCATCCGGTTGTTTTGTTGCTGTCCCTCCCAATGCAACATTCTGGACAGATCCCGATTGAGATTGATCTCTTTTTCGAGCATGGAGGATCTCGTTCGCTGCATGCCAATCATCCGGAACCTAATCCGGATTTGCGATGGGCCCACGGAATTTGTCGAGGCGTTCTGAAAGTGCGCTGTCTCTCCTTCTTTCCTGACCCAGATGGCCATGACGTATCCGTGATACTTCCTTAATATGTTTTGAATGACCGGCGTCATCACAATGTCTTCCGTGATAGGGCCCTTCATCGACAATTCCCAATCGGATTTCCAGAGATCCGAGCCCGGGATCGGATCGATCAGATCCCGGATCGACATCGTCTGTTTCTGTGTCATGGCCCTGATCTTGATCGGAATGTTCTTCGATCGGATCTCCGAGAGCGCAAAAAGCATCCCGACGATGTTTTCGTCGATCGGGCCGACCGCATTCATTTTGATATCCCGTTTTTTGGCTTCCTTTTTCAGCGTGGCCACCACTTTCTTCTTTTGGGTGATATCGAAGGCGACCACTTGATTCTTCTTCTTGATCGTGACCGATGTGGCCAGCCGCAAGCCCGAGACAACAAAAATAATCACGGCGGCCCCGCCGGCTCCGGCGACGATCACTTTCCAGAGCGGGATTTTCCCGGACCCCAGAAGATCCATGAGTTGTGTCTTCAGCGCAGCCACTTTTTCCTTCATCCAATTGCGCGGGGACCCCCGGCATTCATGCCGGGGAGGGATAGCGCCGCTCCCGCTTCTCCTTTCTGTGCCATCTGTGAATATCCGTACCCG
>DAIBSV010000001.1 GCA_027415455.1 Nitrospirota bacterium
GAGGGACTGCTCAAGAACTTGTGTTCCGACGAGAATCCGCCCCTGACTGCTCCTCTCATCGTTTCCTGCTTTTCCGAAAAGTCTGACCCAATGCTCTTCGTGTCGGGTCCTGTCAGACTTTGTAAACCGGGAGTGGAGAAGCCCACAGGAGACGCCTCTGTCTTTCGATCGTGCCGAAAGCCTCTTGAACGCCGACTGGGACTCACCCACCGTATTTTCGATCCACAGGACCTGCTGTCCGCATTCCGCCCGATTCAGCGCTTCTTCGATCGTTTCTTCCTCTTTTTTCAGGGATAGGGAAACGATCGTATTCGCTCCTGCGTGAGGAACGACTTCCCTGAGTGAGCCCTGTGTCGGTTGTGCCGAAATCAGCGGATAGGCCGTTTCCGTGGAGGGGCTTTCAAGAAAAACGGAACGTCTTTCCTGGGTCAAAGTCGCACTCAGGATGATGACGGTGCAGTGAAGCTTGCGGAGAGTCGCAACAAGAGCATCAAGAATAGTTCCGGTAAAGCTATCGTAGGAGTGGACTTCGTCCAGAATGACAACCTTGCCGACCAAACCGAAGGTTCGGACAAAACCGTGTTTGACATTCATGACCGCCATGAGGGCCTGGTCAATGGTCCCGACGGCAAAGGGCGCCAGAATGCCCCGTTTCCCTTGGGAAAACCACGATCGTCCAGGGTTTCCCTCTTCTCCTATCTCGGTCTCCTTGAGCCAGGCATTGCCATGGAGAAGCAGGGCTTTTTTGTGGGACGAGCGATCATCGAGAATGGCTTGCAGGAAAAGATTGACCCGATCATGGATCTTGTCAGAGGTGAGCTGGGTCGGTAACGCAAAATAGAGCCCTGTCGCCTGCCCCCTTTCCATCATTTTATACGCTGCATAGAGAGCGGCTTCCGTCTTTCCTGAGCCCATGGGGGCTTCAAGAATGTAGACACCGGGCCGATCGATGGATTCGTAAAGACACTTCTGTCCCTCATGGGGATCGAATCGAAAAACATCGTGAAAACTTAATCCCGTGATCAGTTTGGGAGGTGAGAACCCGGCCAGATCGAGCACCTCGTCGATCTTTGACTTCCAAGTATGATCATCCGGATCCTCGAAGAGAGACCCCGACCCAACCCAGTCGGAGACCGTTGTCAGCCCGGCGAGAACTCGAGCCTGGAGCGATGTTTTGACCTCTGGAAAATCGACGCCAAGAGTGTTCTTGAGAGTTTCGAGAAGCTCGACTCGCCTGTTGAACCAAGAATCTCCACCAAAACCATTATTGTTCTTTGGATAAAAGGATAAATTGGGGAGAGATCCATGGTGTTGTCCGACGATTTCAGGAATATAGCGTCCGACCTGAAGACCTGCTTCCGTGGCTTGGCTCACTCCGGCGTGACCTCCCCACTCTGTTTCGATGGCAGTATCTATATCTTTTAATTTGGAAACGATGTTTTGAGTCTCGGAGGTTATTGCAGTTATTGCAGAATAGATCTTCTTCTGAAAAGTCGGGCTGACTTTGCCAAGATCGTGGGAAGCGGCAATCAACTCGCTCCCCGTTTGAAAAAATGCCAACCGCAGCCATTCGGGCATGCGCTCAACCATCTTTTTTGCTACCTCGCCGACAATGAGACAATGGTCAACAATGCGCCTGCCGGGTAAGATCGCCTGGTCGACCCGACGGGTTTTGGCCAGGCACTCTTCGAGTGTTAAGACCTGTATCTGTATCGGTTCCAAATTTCGTGGCTTGAACATAGGCGAATATCACCAATCTAATAGAGATATATAATATATATACATTTTAAAGAAGGACATGACAAGAGTTCAACTCACATCCATCACCTAGCAAGATTGTCCAGTCCTTCGACAAAAATCTCAAGCCTCCGATCGAAATCGGCCCGGCATTCGGCGAGCAACGGAAGATGGAGCCCATATCCTCACGATCTGAATGGATCCGGGAGAACATACAGGACGGGCTCAGGATGTTCGAACCTGTTCGGAACGCCAATGATGACACGAAAACGCTTACGGAATATTGATCGGACAGGGATTTTCCTGATGCGGTACATGGCATCCTGGATACCATTGGCATGGATCGTGACAATGACAGGTTCGTCAACGGCGATTTCATAGAGCAGACGTTCCACGTCCGTGATATGACGGATCTCGCCGAAACAGAGATATCCTGTCATTTTTTGGATGGCCTGGGCCGCCAGTTCCTTTCTGCCTCCCGTTCCTCCCGCCAGCAGGATAATACCTGAATCGATCCCCGACACGGAATAATTTGGGTCGGCCAAGAGTTCTTCGACCGTTTTCAAAAGCACGACTCTCTCTGTCACGCTCTCATCTTTTTTCAACTCACCCCCCATCACCTGACAAGATTGTCCAGCCCCTCAACAAAAATCTCAAGTCGCCGGTCGAAATCGGCCCGGCATCCGGCGAGAAACGGAAGATGGGAGCGCAGATCCTCGCGAAAGGTCGTCCCGAGATAGTCGAGAATGGCCGGATGGCGGTCGGTCGTGAAGGGTCTCCAGCGAGGGGACGAATACCGGAGGCCGTCCAGAGAAAAAGAGATGCGGTCCATGGAAATCGTTGGCCAAGGGGCCTCGTCGACCAGTCTACCTCCGAGAATCGCTTCGATACCTACGGGAAGGAGGGCGGAGGGGAGCTTCTCGACGTAAAGTTCGTGCCAAACGATGGTCAGGGGATCGAGGGACGCCAAGGAGGGAAGCGAATGCCGGACGGCGGTTGCAATGGACTCGGCGTTGTTGGTCACGGACATGGAGAGATTGAAATCGAGGAGCACGACGGTTGGAACAGACTCCAGATCAACGAGAACACATCCGGCCCACCGGTTGGAAGGAGCCACGGCGTCAAAAGATTCCGGGGCCCGGACAAAACCGGCCTTAGCGTCATCGCGCACAAAAATCGAATGGGAGCGTAAGGCATCAAAACGGACGGGGATGAGCTCCATGATAGGCATCCAATCCAGTTAGGGGCCCTTCCGCCGGGGCCGGGTTTTTTGTTCTCCGGCGAGGGTTCGGAGGGTCTCGAGAGTCTTGGCAACGGCATTCAGGACCGTTTCTCCGTCCCGCTCAAGCGATTCGACGCACTCGGGCCAGGAGACCAGGGAGGGAAGCGGAAGGTCGGGACGGGCGCGTTGCAGACGGAAGAGAAGGTAGTAGGCCTCTTTCCACTTTGTATAGGTCTGGAGGCGAAGCTCCCGTTGGTGGTAGTCGGAAGGAAGCTCTACCATCGGCGCACCTCGTGCGCAGGAGCCACCTTTTGCTCTTTGATCCAGCGATCGACATCGGAGCGCCTCCAGCGAAGGAGGCGGCCAATCTTGATAGGCTGAGGAAGGCATCCACGGTACCCCAGGTTGTAAACGCATTTGGGGGGAACCTTAAAAATCTCGGAAAGATCCTGAATCGTAAGCAGTTCTTCCATGGGAAACCTCCATCACCGCAGGTCGTCAGGAAGTTTGTCCCCGAGCATCTTCCGGACGCTCTCGATGCGCTCCTTGCAGAAGGCGTAGGAGACAAGAGCTTTGTCGAGGGCGGGGATGATCTGGTCGATATCGAGGTCCCCGGCCCGGAAGCTTTCCGCCGTCTTTTTAATGAGCATGGCGTGATCACGATAGGTTTCAAGAGTATTAGGGGCGGTGTTATCCATGAATAACCTCCTTGGGGGTGGTGGGAGCCGGGAAAAGGCCGGTGACGGTCGCATCGACAGAACCATCGGAAAACTCGATGGAGATCGAGTCGTGAGGAGCCAGATCGGCCACGCGGCAGGTATGGTCGGACGTGGTCTTGCGGACGATGGCGAAGCCTTGCTTGAGGATCTTCCGGGGATGCAGCCCCACGACAATCTCCATGTCCTTGTCGAGAGACTGGCGGGAGCGGTCGAGAAAGACGAGAGCAAAATCGAAGCAATGCTTGAGGTCGCTCTTGAGGGTCAGAAGACTCTGGTCGAAACTCCGGAACGCCAGATCGACGACCGATCGGATGCCGCCGTTGAGGGCCTCGAGCCGGTTGGAAAGAAGCTTGTCGGCGGAAGACTTGATTGCCAGGCTGTCCTTCGAGATCTCTTCCGCATTGTGGATGACGGTTCCGAGGATGTGGGCGATCACCTTGGACGGGGTATCGAACCGCATGAGGGCCAGCTCGTCGAGGATCGTGGTGTCGCGTTCGTGTCCGATGCCGACCATGACGGGAACGGGAGACTGGCAGAGAGCCCGGGCGATGGCCAGCTCGTTGACATAGGCAAGGTCGGTTTTGGCCCCGCCTCCGCGAATGACGATGATCGCCTGGGAGTTTGTTTCGAGGGCGAGGAGCCCGGCATCTGCGATGGCCGTCGAAAGGCTTTCGGCCGTTCCGGAGCCCTGGAAAGCGGCGGAAATATAGTGGAAGCGCACGAGACCGAAGGACTCGAGCAGGTCGGCCTCCCGGCGGAAGTCGCCAAGACCGGCCGCATCAGGGGGAGAGACGACCACCAAGGAAAAGAAGTCGAACGGAACGGGATACTTCTTATTGAGGTCGTAGAGCTTTTCCTTGACGAGCGTCTCGCGGATCATGGCCATCTTGGCCTCGAGGTCGCCGAGAGTGAAGGCCGGATCGATATCCTGAATGGACAGGGAGAAGCCGAACTGGGCATGAAAGGAGGGGAGAACGGACGCCAGGATCTTGATGCCGTCCCGAAGGGAACCGCCCGTCGCCTTGGTGAAACGGGCGAGGACGTCCGGAGCCTGTCGGGCCCACAGGGTCGCCTTGGTCTTGGCGATCTCCCTGCCAGCCGAATCGTACTCGGCCAACTCAAAGTAAATGTGACCGGAAGAATGGCGTCTCACGCTGACAATTTCTGCGCTGACCCAGGCCGGGCTTCTGAAAGTGTTTTTGATCGTCTGGGAGACGCGATCGAGATAGGCAGAAAGAGTCAATGTGTCCACGCTGTCCTCCTTTATATATATATTGTATAGAACACAGAAGGATGAGTCAAGGAAGACAGAGAATCTGGCGATAGCGGGCTTCGAGCCACAAGGAGTACGTGTCGGGGCGCAGGGATCCATGGTAATAGCCGGTGCTCCAGGCATCGCTGACTTCGACGAGGGCCGTCTCCCCGGTGTCGAGAACGCCGAAGTCGAGGGCATAGGAGGCCAGGCCCTGGGGGCGCATCCGGTCGACCGCTCTCTGGACAACAGAAAGATCGGGAAGAGGAGCCTCTTCGGCGCCGTCCTCGTCGTAGCGGCCGTCCCCGACAATCTCATCGCCGAGAATGTAATAGCGTACTTCAGAGCGAAAACAAACAGGGCTCGAAAACCACACAGGATAGTGGTCGGGGAGAAGGCGAGGAAGGCCAGGAGCGCCTGGGCCGGTCGTGAGCTTTCCCGGAAACGTTTTGTATTCCAGACGCGGCTTGCAGAAGACGGGACAGTTCGTCCAGGCGATGTCTCCGAATTCGCCGGGCCAGACGGTACGATGCAGAAAATCCTGGAGATCGAAGTAATCGAATGGAGCGGGAGGTTGCACATTCTGTTTCGCGAAGGCCCGCTTCATGAAAGGAAGGGATCCGAACACAAAATCATCGGGGGTAAGGGCAATATCTCCCAGCGTCGTCAGGAATCTATAGGGAAGACCGCGCAAAAGGAATCCATGGACAAGAATAAGCGCATCCCGATAGGTCAAAGAAGACTCAATGAATCTCATGTGGTGTCGTCCTTTCGCCAGCTCAACGGTGGATTTGTGGCACGAAAACCGATCTCTAAAGGAATATTATGCTCTTGAGACGCCTCGACAACTTTCATCGCAACATTTCGAATGAAGTCAATGGTTTCCTTTATTATGAAGGGTCTTATAGGATCTTCTTCCTCCAAAACTTCATCGAGGATCTCGGTTATCCAATTTCCATTGACTGATACAATCAGCGAGCCATTAAATTCGTTAGAAAACCAGAGATAGACTAATGGAATATCCCTTCTTCCGTCGATATCCTTGAAGGATTTTATCCATGGAACATACACAGGAAAAAGAAAGTCACATCCTGGAGTATATGGGTTATCCATTTTCAGAAATCTATTACAAACATAAGCTATCAGCGTTTTTTCTTCCTCACCCATAAGAGCCTCCATTTAACAACTCTTAAAACCTCATGTTTACGGAACCAAGGAACCCTTTCGCTACACTTGGAATGCAGAGGCAGGCCACTCTCGGACGCGAAGAGACTCCGGCCATTCCTTCATGTCCGCACCGGATATGTTGGACAGCCGGACAATGGCGGAATCGTTCTCCGGACGCGGATATAAGGCCCCGACGAGACATCCCCTGGAGTCGGCGTAGGCTGCCCCAAGCTGTTTGACGAAGATCGGCACATCCGCTTCGCGGCATTCCGCAACGATCGAATCGATCCATTCCCGGAGGACGGGCCGCGCCTGGGGTCCGGACTCTCCGCCGACCACGATCCAGTCGAGCTTGGGCAAGTCCTCCGGACAGCCTTTCCATCGCAGGGGTCCCAGCATGCCGACCGGAACATCTTCCAGGACAATCGGCCCGATCATCGGCTCGATGGAGACCCATCGGAGTGCGGAGGGAGTTTCGAGAAGAATCGGGATCCGCTCGTCCGCCGCCTTCTGGTCTTCGACCGAGACGCCGAGCCAGACGTTCGGGAGCGGCCAATCAGGACTGGCATTCTCCCCGGGGAGACCGAGACCCATGGCCTTCATCGCCATCGTCACGCGGTGCTCCGTCCTCAGATCGTTCAGGTACGCCGACATTCTCTCCGGGCGCTTCGTCAGGACCTGAAAGATGTGACATTCCGGCATCGAACAGTAGACGTTCCCCATCGTGGCGAAAACCCGGTCGATGAACTCATCGGGAACCTCCGGGTGAAAGAGATCCGACATCGAATTCACGAAAATCTTTCGCGGACGTTTCCACCGGAGCGGTTGATCCAGCATTTCCTCGTGGCACCGCACATCAGTGAAGCGCCTTCCCGCATACCGCGATTTCGGATTGGCGGAAAGACGGGGCCAATCTCGTTCGGCATAGCAGAACCGGCACCCTTCGGAAACTTTCGAACAGCCGGAGACTGGATTCCATGTCGCTTCGGTCCAGGCGATTTTTGTTTTGTCGGACATCAGCGTTCTCCTAAGATGAGGATGAAAAGCGGGCATGATTATAGTGCTGGAACAAACGTGGCGGCCTCGACCATCGAAAGACTTCCGCAGGTTGGATCGTCGCGGTACACCCAGGGTTTGAAGGCGCCGGTGTCCAGATTGATATGACTGGACCGGCATGTGATCGCCTTAACGATCGTATGGCCACAAAAAGTCGGAGACAAGCGAGTGTTGGTCGGGGCAAAACGGGCACCGGAACCCGAAAAGATCGTCCGTTCCCAGATGAGGTCGAAATCACGAACCGGGACGGATCCTTCCCGCCCTTCGCTCCAATAATCAATGTCGTCATTGTCGAGGAGAACGACATTGCCGCGATGGAACGCCACCAGTTCGCCGTGAACGACATGGAAACGCCTCCCGGAAGCCTCGTCAAAAACCACAAGAACGTGTGGCAGGCGTTCGAGCGAGGCCAGCAAACGAGTTTTGTCGAATCCGGCGGGGACGTTTCTGTACCACCACCCGCCGCCGTTCGTGAAGAAATCGGATGAGGCATACTTCGAGCCCGCTCGGCCCTTGATGTGATCAATGAGGAGATCCTCGTGGTTGCCTTTGACAGTAAAAAACCAGGACTCCTCCAGGAGCGACAAGGCGCCCCAGGAGTCGGGGCCGCGATCGGTGAGATCGCCGACAGACAGCAACCGGTCCACGCTGACATCAAACCGAACGCGTCGCATCGCCAGCTGAAGGTCGGAAAAGCATCCGTGGAGATCGCCGATCACGAAATCACGCCCACGATCGTTCCAGGGAAGAATCCGTACCGACGGGATGAACGCATGTTTGTTTGGCATGAAATCCTCAACGCAAAAAGTTATCGCGCTCTACCGCGAGGTTTCCGTTCGAAAGACTCGGGGACCGCGACGCGAAAACGGTCGAAGTCCTCGCGGGTCGCGGGGCGAAGATCCGCTTCCTGAATGGAGATCGGACCGCGAAGGGGATCGACGGCGGGAGCGGCCAGGATGCCGACCCGGACAAACCCGCCCAGGGCGGAACCGGGAATGAGGTATCCGAGACTCTCTCCCGTGCGGGACGCAACATCTTTGACGACGACATACTCGACAGGATCTTCCACGCGACAATCCTCCTTGGATCAGGTTATTTATATATATTATACAACACATCAGAACAAGGATACAAGGAAAACTCAGGAAACGTGGGTTGTTCGAGAGCGCAACGGCATCTCGGAAGCGACAGCATTGTGCATCATCGTCTGGAGATGTTCAGCGGTGAGGATGACGGTTTTTCTCCGCGAAACGAAGGACTGGAACCCCAGCGAAATCAGCACGATATAGAGCGGTGTCTTGTTGGTCTCCTGCGGAACGAAGGACTCAACGAAGTCCAGGAGGAACAAGGGCACGATGAAAGAGATTCTTTTGACCTCGAAAAGGTCGGGAAGCCGTCCCTCGATCGCGAGCGGATAGCCTTCGCCGGAATAGGAGGAGGTTTTCTTCCGGCGCACGAACCCTTTCTGGGTGATGTCCTTGCGCGCATCCACGAGAAGCGGACCGAAAGTTTTTGTCTGCTCGAAAAGCACGGAAACACCTTCAGTCAGGCACGCAAGGAGGATGGCGTTCATCGAGCCGGCGACAGACGTTGCGATCTGATCGGCAAGACCTTTGGGAAGAGTGAGCAACTTGTTGACGCGAGGGATGCCCTGAAAACGGGTACGACCCTGGACGGCCAGGACGATTTTCTTCGTATCGTTCATGGAAGCTCCTTTGCTAGCTATTATAGTTAACGACAAGAGTGGCAGCTGGGCCGTCACTTTGTAATCTACTATATATAATATACATCCAAGACGGAATAAGTCAAAAAACAAGGAAAAAAGGCGTGAACACACAGAAAAGGCAACGCTCCGTCTTGTCAAAAAAGGCGGAGCGTATTTTTTTGGAAAAAAAAGGAAAGGCTAGGAGAGTTGATGCGATGTCTTCTGGCGCTTACGCTCGGCCTGGTAAGCCCGGCGTCTGACTTTCCGGGCTTCGTATCTCCGGCGGTCTCCGGCGATGCGCTTGCACCGGAGGGTGTCGTAGAGCTGGGAGGGGAGAGGGGAGAAACCCTTTCCGCAGACGGGGCAGACCGCAATCTTGTCGATTCCGAGGGAGCGAAGGGCCTCCTCGATGCTCCCGAAGCCATCCGGTGAGGATCCGCTATCGGTGGTGATCCAGAAGGGGGCGATGGAAAAGTCGACATGCTTCGCCCCGTCGAACTCGTCCCATGTCTCTTGGTCGGCTGTCATATTTTTCCCGGTCGAAAGGTAGACACCGGACTGGACCTCGATGGTCCCTTTCTCTTCGAGTGCCTTGAGGATGCTCTCCATCGCGCACCTCATCCAGTCACGGAAGATCGGACATGGTCAAACGTCCAATCTCTGCAAGTGGAACAATTTTCTCCTCCCCTGTTTCGTTATTCATGATGAGAACCTGTCCCGCTTTATCTCCCCACGATTCAAGGATGGTGGGATTTTCTTCGTCCAGATACTCGAAATGGAACTTTCCTTCCAACGCCAACACCGGATCGGACAGATAATTCCGGAGTTCAGATTCAATCTGCGTGAAATTTAATGATTCCATCTCCATCCTCCTTTTGGTTGATCGCTCGGGGCTCATCCCCTCACTAATAGTTATAATATACACCCGACCGGGTAAACAGTCAAGGAAAAGATATTGTGATTTCTAATTTTTTTCTGTGGTACACTCGCACGGAAAACGATGAGCTGAAGATCGGAGGGAAACAGCATGCACGATGGCAGACAGAAAGGTCTCTCGCGGGAAGACGTGTTTCACTGTGCGGAAAAAATGATCAGGGAAGGGAAAAACCCGACGATCACGGGGATTCGGGAACAACTGGGAACGGGGAGCCTGACGACGATCCAGAAGTACCTGGCCCTTTGGAAGCGAGAAAATCCGGAGGCCGGCACCGAGGCGCCCCTGGAATTTCCGGGGGTGACGAGAGCTGTCCGTGAAGAGATCGCGAAGGCGATCAAATCGGCGCAAGACGCCTATCGTCAGGAAAAGGCCACGATGGAGAAAGAGGCGACGGAGTGGCGTGAGGAGATCGAGCGGCTTCAGGAGGACCGGGAGCGACTCGAGAAAAAGCTTCAAGAGACCCTGGCGGACAAAAACGCCACGGCAGGGCGGTTGGAGGGACGGACGGAGGAGCTGCTCCAGGAGATCGGAAGACTGAGGGAAGAACTGGAGACAGAGAGGCGAGAAAAGATCGAGGCCAAAGAGCAGGCAGCCGAGTTGCGTGGTCGTCTGGCCCAGCTCCAGGGGAAGGAGGCAGAAAAAACCGGCAAAAAGGGGACTACCGCCCCTTCGCCGCGTGGGACGACGCCCTCTCGTTCGGGGAGAGCAAAAACTCGCGCACGTCGTGAAAAATAGCGGCTTCGATTGCTTCCATGGAAGCGTCGGCGGAGTGGAAGAAGACCCGGCCTCCTGTTTTCGAGGAGAACGCGAGCTCCAGATAAGAAGTACGGATCTTTTTCATGAGACCGGGCGTGGACTCGAACACGGAGAGGGTTTCTCCCCGGGCCACCGACCGGGCGATGGCCAGCTCCGGATCCATGTCGAGATAGACAGTGCAGTCGGGGGCGAGCCCATCGGAGACGAGCGCATGGGCGGAGCGGATGAGTCCGGTGGAGACACCCATGGAACCCTGGTAAGCGAGAGTCGACCAGAGGAAGCGATCACAGATGACATGGGTGCCGGCAGACAGCGCCTCGCGGACGAGGGCCACATTTTCCCGCCGGGCTGCCATGAAGAGCATCAGGCGCGTCGTCGGATGAAGATCCGGCTGTTCTGTCAGGATTTTTTTGATGTAGCGGCCGAAAGAGGTGCCTCCCGGTTCGACGGTCAGGAGGACAGGAAAACCTTCTTTCTGGAGATTGTCGGCCAGGAGTTTTGATTGCGTCGTTTTGCCAACGCCGTCGATCCCCTCGAAAACGATAAAACGTCCGGGTGTGGTGGGGGGCATGCAGCGCCTCCATGAAACGGGTCAAAGTCAGAAGCCGAACCAGTCCTCCTCATCATAAGTCAAAACAAAGGCCACCGGGCCGAGTGTCCGATGGCCAGACCCCACTCAAAAATCCTGGCTGTCCCGGAACCGGATGCCGATTGGAAAACGGGGAATGCCGTCGGCCGTTCTGCCTTGAAACTGGACGACCAGGCTTTGTCCCTGCCAAAGGTCGGGGCGTTTAAAAAGCTCCTTGAGCCGGGCGAGGGAACCTTTGAGCTTGGCATTGAAGGTCGCGCCAGTTTCCGTCTTGCAGACAAAACTTCCGGCGTGGCCAGCAAGGCGGCCTCGTCCCTCCTCGACCCCCACGATCAGGAATTCGGCATCGTCAAATTCCTTGACCTTCTGGAGATGGGGGGAACGGCGATAGGCATAGGGAGCGTCGAGATTGCGAACCATGGCCCCTTCATACCCGTCGGCCCGGCACCGCTGGAAGAAGTCGAAAACGGAGCCTTCGTCGTCGAGAAAGCGGGACGGGACCTGGATTAAGGGACCGGAAAACGACGTGGCCAGATCGGCCAGTCGCTCGATCCGGGCGAGCGTCGGAGCGTCGGGGTCGGCAAGGTCATAGATGTGGTACTGAACATCCGTGTGTCCCTCTCCCGGCTCATCCTTGCGAACGAGGGACATGAGACGCTCAAAGTCGCCCTTGAGGGCGTGATTATAAAGCTCGCCATCGAAGACGACGGTTTCATTGGGAAACGAGCGTTCGAGAGCGTTGACGATGTGAGGAACGGAGCGAATGGGTTTTCGTGTCCGGGTCCAAAGGCTCACCTTCCCGCGATCGACGACAGCGATGCAGCGGGCACCATCGAGCTTCGGTTGTCCCAGACACGGAAAGACGATCTTGTGCCCTTGATCCGCATATTTCTCGGCAAGCATGGGGAAGATGCCGCCCTCGATCGTCTCTTCGTCGACATGCCCATCCTGGGCCTGCGTGATCTTTTCGACATATCCCTTCTTTTTCTTTTTTTCCCATTGAGACCGTGCTTCGGCCATCGCCTGCTCAACGGGCGTTGTCGCATTCTTTTTCCCGGCGTTCCTTCCTTCCCGGATCACCTCCCGGGTCGACTGGGGACGATCGGTGCCGAGCTGACCATAGAGGGTCGAAATCACGCCGATGTCTCCGTCCTGGGAGACGAAAATCTCCCAGAACTGGATGGCACCAGTAGATGTTTTCTTGAAAAGGCGGGGAAGGGACATGATCATAACGAAACCTCCATAAGAGGGTGGGTGCATGCAGTCAGTCGACCAGGATCACCGGGCGAGGGCGTTGAAATATTCATAGTCGTTGGAATAGGTCTGAAACGAGCGGTGGTCAATATAATAGCGAAGATTGTTGCGATGGAGGTCAACGATCAGCTCCCCTTCCGAGGAGAGATCCCCGTCCCACCAATACGAAATGTTCTGGTTGACGTAGGTCGAGAGAAGCGTCTCCGCCAGGGTGCTAATCTCCTCAGTGTCAGAGGGGATTTTTTTGCCCTTCTTGTCGAAGGCGGTGATGGTATCCACGCCGCCGGAATCCCCGCCACCGGAGTAGCGAATCGACATCTTTTTGATTCCCATCTTTTTCATAGAAGCCACAAGACTGTCCATGGGAGCCTCCCTTCATTTGATATGTATATTATATATAAAAACATAAGAAGATGTCAAGTAACCAAAATAGTTTATTCGTCTTCTTCCTCATCCTCATCCTCGTAAGTCTCATGAGATACGTCCACGAGAAGACCTCCGTCCTTGTTCAAAAGAAACGCGAGGGTGCCATAGGACACGATGGAGCCGACGCACCATCCGGGATCGAGAGTGGAATGCAGGGCCTCTTCGAGAAGAGTGGCGATTTTATGGAAATACAACGAGGACAAGGCGGGGACAGGAGAGCCATCGGGTCGATAGCATGACCAGCCATCGACGCCGCCGTCATCGCCTCCGCCGGAGTAGGTGACGACAATCTTTCCGAGGTTAATTTTTTTCATTTCACGGGCCAGAAGATTGTGGGAGATTTGCATGGTGGACATGGGTCCTCCTTTCAAGGTGGGTGCATGCAGTCAGTGGACGGAACGGAACCGTCCCTCGTAGAAAACGACGGCCTCCGGGTGAACAGAGGAGAGGAAGGGGAGCCACCAGACATCCGCATCTTCGAGAGCCGCATGGCTGTCACGGTGGCCATCGTTGCCGGAAAGGTGGACTTCAAGACAACGGGGATTCGAGAGAAGGGCCGGGAGGAGATCCTGGGGCGGCTCTCCGGTCTTCTCACGCACGATGTTGAGGTGCGAGAGATCCAGGGCATAGAAAACGGAGGAGGACAGAAGGGAGGCGTAATCCTCCCAGGAGGTAAAGGACGAAGGCACGCCGGGGTAGAGCCCCTCGATGCCGACGGGCACACCGGCCTCGTCCGAGAGCCGGGCGCACCACTCGAACTGGGCAGCGAGAGGAAGAGAGCTGCCGATAGCGGCGTGGAGCGTGTACGGCTCGCCGAGGAACCGGAGGAGATCGACGAGGGCCCGGTGGTACTCGGGGTGCTTGCAGACGCTCCCCAAGTCGAACTGCACGGCACCGGCCTCGAGAAGACGGGCGTTGGCGTGGAGACGGAATCGGGTCTGGTGATAGAGGGAGCGCAAAGAGTCGATCATGTCCCGGTTCACGACCATCGGCCCATTCTGGGGACAGATCTGGACGTGCGAGATCCCGATGGGGCCGAGGACGGGATCGGTGAGTCCATCCGCAGACCTCATGGCCCGAAAAGGATTAAAGAAGGGGAAGACGCTTCCGAGAGAGAGGGAAACGGGCATGGGAATCCTCCACAGAATTCCAGTTCATGGGCATACATAGACACCGCTCGATCGGGTCGGGGATCCCGATGGGTGCATGCAGTCAGCTGAGGGTCAAACGACATGAGCCCGGATCGAAATGTAACAGCAGGTCAGGGCGGCCCAGAGTTCGACGGCCAGAACCCGGAAAAACAACAGGACAAGGGCCAGAACCCGGAAAAACAGCACCGTAGACAGATACCCGACACGGTATCCGAAAGAGTATCCCTTGGAAGCCGCATAGGCGGTGAGGAGGAATCGAAACATCGTCGGGCTCCTTGTGAAGGGTGAAGAATCACGGTTATCGAATGTTGATATATATAATATATATCAAATTAAGAGGGGTGTCAAGCTCAGTCCGCATCGAGCGTCCAGTCACCGTTCGCATAGACGGTCATCTCTCCATCCGCTTGATCCTGCGGGAAGCAGGCATCGAAAAGAGAGGACAAAGACGATTCCAGATCGTCGAGATCCTCAAGGGAAAGCGAGGGGGAGTCGAGCGAGAGCGAGCAGGAGCGGGACAGGGACATGCCGCCGTTGTCGTTGTAGCTGGTATCGGACGAAAGGGAGAGGATGGCCGAGTCTGTTCCGTAGAGCGAGCAGAGTTCGGCCAGAATGGCTCCAACGGTGAGACGGGCCAAGGCCACGAGGGCTCGTTCATGATCGTAAAGTTCTTCGACCATTTTCTCGACAGACTCAACCTGGGGTGTGTGTTGGGTGAGGATTTTTTCGATCGCCGCATTGTCCATGTCAGTCTCCTGTGAGAGTCAAGGGTTAGAGTCGGGATACGCAGTGACGCTCGAAGCGTCGTTCCATCTCGGGAGAGGAAATCTTGCCTTCATCGAACACGACAAGGCCGGGGCGGGGAGGACACGCATGAAGAAGAGGCACCCACCACTCCTTTCCCGTGGAGAGAAAATGGCTGTCGCGGTGGCCATCGTTGCCGGAGACATGAATTTCGATGGTCTTCGGATGGTTCAGGAGAGCCTGCACGAGATCGTCCCGACGGCCGTGGACGGTGGCCACGATATTGAGATGGGACAGGTCGATGGCCATGTGGAGGCCGGAGTGTAAAAGGATCTCGTATTCCTGCCATGAATCAAGGTGAAACGTGCCGTTCGGTGTCGGATAATGACCTTCCAAGGCGACCGGCACCCCGAAGAGATCTTCGATCCGGCGCACCCGGTCGAACACATGGGCAAGGGGATCTCGCCGTTCCCCGGCGTGCAGGCTGTAGGCGGAAGCGTTCATCCGCCGGGCGAGGCCGGCGAGGGTCACGAAGTAGGGACGAGTGACCTCCCACGGCATCGAGGCGTCAATTCGCCGAGAGCCATTCCAAGGGATGCGGACGTTGGCGTGCGGACGGAGCTTGAGACCGGAGTCCCGAAGCGAGTCGATCATGGCTTCATCGAGAACGCCGTAGTTCTGTGGGCAAATCTGGACCTCTTCCGTACCATCGGAGAGGGCGAGGATCTTTGCGAGAGCCGTCTTGAAGCCGAATCCGGGAAAGGCTGCCATCGTCGTATTTTTCGTCATGTCCGCCTCCTGTTATGATATATATTATATATATAACAACAGGGCGAGTCAAGGGAAAAGTCAAGGAGGGCAACTTTCTCCATCGGCATGGTACACTATGGAAAAAGACGGATCACCGAGTCGGATGGCGGACACAAGGAGGGGGCATGAAGCGGATTGGCGTGTGGATCGTCGGCATCGCCCTGGCGGTCGGGGGACTGTCGGTGGTGCATGCGGACGACGTTTTAAATGATGCGACACCGAGCTGGGCAAACCGCAGCGCCTACGTTCGGGGAGACCGTCTGTTTGCCGTGGGAATTTCCGTTGGGGCCAAGACGCTGGAGGAGGGGCGACAAAAGGCTTTCGACGCGGCGAAGCGAGAGATCCGGAACTTCGCCCAGATTCACAATATCGCGGGCGTGGACATCTCAACGGAGCGGACGTACCAGGTGCAGGGCAAAGACAACTCGTTCACCGTCTACCGCCTGATTAGCGTGGACCGGAATAAACTCGACGCATGGAAAAAACAGGTCATCGAATCGGGAACGGACACGCCGGAAACGCCATCGTCACAAACGTCCCCACAGGCCACCGAAGCGAAGAACACTCCCAGCGATGAGAACGCGACCGGAAAAACCATCATCGTCCATCGCGTCCAGGGAGACCAGTCGATACCGACGACCGGCGAGTCGGGAACCGTGTTCTACGCTCCGCCACAACCATCGGACGAATATGGGCCGGGAGAGGGAGCGCCCACACAACCGCCCGTCGTCATCAACAACAACGGATATGCGGCCCCGTACTATTATGCGCCGCTCGTGCCGATCGTAGGGGCAAACACGACCTGGCAGAGACGGCCTCGTCCCCATCCACGGGAAAACAGGTCATATCGCCGTCGCCGCGAGTGATCCTCTTCCACAAAAAACAAAAGGCCCAGGAATCTCTTCCAAAGGCCTTTTGCCGACCGGGAACCCCCAGTCCCGCCTATTTTTTCCCACAAGAGACGCTCGATGTCAAACCTCTTTGTCGTTTGTTTCGGGATATTGTTAATTCTCTAGCTTTTTGACAAAACGCATCACGAATTGATTGCTCTCCTCTTCCGCCTGGAACTTGGCTTGAGACCGCGTTTCTCCCGCGACACGGTTGGATGTGACAGACTCGGCAACTGACTGCTTCGACGCCAATGAATACAGCGACACCACGGCCGAGTATCCGACCCAAAAGTAAGGACTGTCTGGCGGAGGCTGAATTTCAGCCCATTTCAAACCACCCTGCACAACAAAAGCAGGATTGTCGCGGAGACTGACTTGTTTGAGCCCTATGCCTGTAAGAGCCTGGGCGAGCTGAGCCGAGAGCCAGTCATCACTGGAAAGATGGATGGCAAAGGTCAGCCTTCTGCGTATCGACGCAAGCGTTTGGATGACCCTCGTCAGGTAATCAGTCTCGTCCGGAATGCCGACGCCAATCCCTGAGGCCACCCTCTGGTCTTTCTGTATATTCTCGACGAGGTGCCTGATTTTCCCTACAGCCTTCAGAGTTTCCAGATCTCCCTTGTTTGCTCTTGCCAGCTCAACCTCGATCTCGGAAACAGTGTTATGAATGTCGAACATGATGTGTTTTCTGGCTTCGATTTTGTCCAAGGCCGCCAAGACACAAACATTCTTGTCTCCAGCCATGAACTGTTTCGGAAATGACACGCCGGAAAGCGTTTCGACAGAACTGACCGTAATGTCATTCTTGCTGTTGATGCTTTTCGCCAGATTCACTCTTTGGCTGGTATAAGAATTTTTAGCCGTCACACGAACCTGTATCTGGTCAGCCAAAGATTCCATGGCGTTGAATTTGGCGTTCTCAAGCGAGGATCCGCACCCGGTAGACAGGAGGTATGTTGTTTTCGGATAGGCCGGATCCGTATCTGACGTCAGCCATGTCGGAGGAACGGAAGAACATCCGGCAAGGGTTAAGCCCAAAGCTAACACAGAGACTTTTGGATACTTTTTGATTCTCCGAAACATACATTCTCCCGTTAGGGTCTGAGGTCTTTATAGATATAAATGGTGCTTCCAATGACAGGCATTAGCTCATCTTCCGATATTTTATTGGAACGGCCGTCGATGTCCTGCCCGGTTGGCCAGGATAGCTCAGACATCACAGATTTTGCGGCACTGTTTGCCGGGAGCGCATGGATAAATGTATGTAACGGAGTTTGTCCGATCGCGGTTCCGTTGATATAGAGCATGGCACCAGGCGGTTTCGTTTCGACAACGATCCTGGTTTCGTTTCTTTCGGCCGCTGACAACGTGTGCCGTGCATTCCACCCCAGCAGGCACGATCCATACGGATAAGGATGAGCTTGTGGAGAGGGCAGAGCCGGAGACAGGGGCCCGAAGGTATAGATATAGAGCTTGCCTCCGTAATGAGCTTCGTTCGGAGAGGCTCCAAGGAGCTGCCCTGTCACGGGATCCGTGACGGAGACGTGGAAAGTTTCCATTAACGCATTTTTGTTGAAGTTAAGGACATACAGATCAACAGGTGTCCGGCCAATGTAGCTTGTCCCGAACCGTGCTTCCAATCCAGGAGGATTGCTGGCGACAATCAGGTGTACGTAATCCTTCGGATTTTCCCCTGAAGAGCCAGGACATCCGTACTTCTTTAAAAATTCTAGCGTCTTTGTGGGTTGCGGTGCAGCGTAACTGACGAGACTGGGGGGAGAAAGCATGAGGGCAGTCACGAATGTCACGAATGCTTTATGGAACATAAGGCCTCCACACATCTTGTTTTTTAAGTCTTAATGTTAACGGAAGGGTTTCTCCGGTCCGCAAGGCGACAGGGACTCTCACCGGATAAAAGCCTGTTTTGGATAACGTCATGACGACGTTGTTGCCCGCATTGACAAAGGTGTCCAGCGGAGTCTGACCTATCAGGACTCCATTCAGGAACACATTGACCCGTCTGGGAATCGTCGTAATGACGATCCTCGTTTTCTTGTGTGTGTCTTGACTGCTCGAATGCGGCGAAGATCCGTGGACGATAGGAGTTCCTGGGATATCAGGAACCGAAGGAGGCGGCGGCAACGCAACCAGGGAATCCTGGGCTGACGCTGCCCCAGCCGTAGCGAGTCCGAAAATCGCACAAGAGAAACAAAGAAGCATGGCTATTGTTTTTATGTTCATCCGATTGCGCGGGAAACCCCGGCATTCATGCTGGGGCGGGATAGCGCCGTTCCCGCTTCTCCTTTCTGTGCCATCTGCGAAGACCCGTCTCCGTCTGCCCGCTGGTGGAGCCGACGGTGTCTCGATCTCCCCTCCTTAGGCTCCGCGTTCACGGCAGGGTGGTTGACTGCCCCCTCCTGCTACATCTTTTCTGCCATCCCTGCCATTTTGACGGCACGGAACATGGCGCATTTCCGGAACAGGTCCAGCGTGATCGGTTCCTGTTTTCCGTAGTGCATCTTTAGAACCAGACGGAGAACCATTTTGATATCGCGGGGGGCGATCCCAGGGAAGAGATCGACCAGCCCCTCGATCATTTCCCGTTCAAGGCCCGCCCCAAAGTTCTCGGACATAATTTCCCAAATTTTGGCCGCGTCCTTGGGAGAAGGGGGCGCATACTCGATGATCGCCGCGCATCGGGAAATGATCGCCTCATCAATATCGTCCGGACGGTTTGTCGTCATGAAGAGGAGACCGCTGAAATATTCGAGTGTCCGGAGAAACTCGGCCACAATCGCGTTGGTCTCGATATTCTCCTTACGCTTTGACACGAAGACATCGGCCTCGTCGAGAAGAAGGACGCATCCCCACCGTTGGCTTCGATTGAAAATTTTCGAAAGATTCTCCTCAATCGATCTTGCAGAGGTTCCGAGCGACCCGCTGTGGATCGAGTAGAGGGGCTTTTGGATCAGCTCGGAATAGATTTCCGCCGTCAATGTTTTCCCGACTCCCGGAATGCCTTTGCACAGGATGATGTTGCCCGCCGTCTTTCCGTCGATGATATCTCCGGTAAAGGAGGAAAGATCCGTGGTGAGGATGTCGAGGAGATCCCGATGCGTCGGAGGGAGGACGATCTTTTCTCTCAGCGTCAGATCGTATTCGTAGGGGGAGAGAAAGTCCGCGTGTACCCAATAGCTCTCGTGCGTTTTCAGATCAAAAACCCTGACGTGCGGGTGGTCCGGGATGACTCCGCAGTCCGTGGACGATCCTTCGAGGAGGATCGATTCGACGGAATCGACCATGGTCCGATAGGCGTCCGGTTCGACATCGTGAATGACCTTTCTCTCCTTTATCTCAGAGGACCCATCCGGCTGGTAGTGTTTCTCATGCTTGAAGATTTTTCCGGTAAAAATGAACTGCTCGGAAAAGCGGTCACTAACGAGCGACTTGAACCGTTTCATTGAGGAAAGGTATTCCTCCCGCAACGCCGGCGTCTCATGCCGGATGTTCTTATTGTTCAGAATATCGACAATTCTTTTTCTTCTCACATCGTCAGGAGTGAAAACATGAGCACGGAAATCATGCGAGTATTCGTTATCCCCCTCTTTTGTCGCACAGGTCAGACGAACGGTCCGCAAGATGACTTGGGCGGGAGATCCTAATTGCCGGTCCCTTCGCTGGATCGATGTGACAAGCTCGGGATACCGTTTCCCGTCGTGCTCCTCGACATAGATCCAGCCGTCGATGAGATCGCTCCGGAGGTATGCGATCAGAATTTCGGCAAACACATTGTGGTTAGGAACCGGCTTCGCGAAATCCCCCTCGTAAGCGAAGAGGAGGGATTTGAGTGTCCGGATCATCGTACCATTCTTTTCTTTTGTCGCCACGGCGAGCAGTTCCTTGATCGACTTTTCTGACAAGCGGGAAATGTCGATTGCGACGTCTCCGTCTTCCTCTCTAAGCTTCAGATACTGCCTCGTCTGAGCAAGCTCTGCGCCGACTGTCTTTTTGAGAATACTGGCAGGAATTAATAACGGCATTGTCGTCTCCTTTTGTGTAGAGAACTTCCCAGGTGGAGAATCTTTCCTCAATCGACAGATTAACCCTACATCTCATCAACAATTTAAGGCGCTTTCATTCGGGCCGAAAGATGACTAAGTGGAATCTCCAGCTCCTCGAGAGACAAGCCCGGGTTCCCAGATCGCTGTGCCAGGAGGTCGACCGTATCACGGGTCGCACGAAACGAGTGGCGAATTTCCCGTTGGATGTCATCCACATCGAAAACGACACCACAGCGTCCGTCATTCCGACCGCTTGGCATCAGGATGGAATCGACGAAAAGCAGAGGAAAGACGAACTGCTGAGGGTGAAGGTGGGCGACAAACCAGAGCCAGTGAGGCCACACCTCAAAAAAACGCTTGGACCAGCTTTTGATCTCGGGAACTTCAAAAATCTCCCGAGGATCATCGTTGTAGCCGTCAAAGAACACCAGGAGACGCCCCCGATAGCGTCGGAAGGACTCAAGATCGGCAATGAGAAAATCGAGAGAGCGGGAATCGGGCGGAAGAAAAAGATCCTCTTTCGCCACCTGATAGACAAAAAGATCGGCCTTGGGAATGATCATCATGAGAGGTCTCCTTAGGCGGAAATGCGCAGCATAACGGAAAGCGCCCTCAGTGCCTTGGGGTCGAGGGTGCTCAAAAGGGCAGCGAACAGATCTTCGGGATGCCGATTGATGACGTCGCGCATGGAAGAGAAGCAGCCGAACACGAAGGTGCGCCGGAGTTCTCCGGACACGGCCAGGGCGAAGGCCTTGATGTCCTCGCCGTCTTTCACCGCAAAAATCTCCCCAGAAATCGAATCGGCATCGCCGTCATCGACCGCATCACGTTTCCGGAGCTGGGTGAGGATGATGACATAAGGAGTCTCAGGAAACAGCAAAACTGAAAAACGCTTTTTGGAGCTGTCACAGAGGGGATCCGTGAACTGCTCGACCACCTGGAAGGGGGTGCGAAAAATTTGTCCGGGATCCCAGGGGGCGGAATCGAAAGAAAACAGCGTCTGGAGATCGTGAGGGAGTTTCTCCTGATATTCCGGCCGGAAAAGATCGATGCGATTCATGTCGTCCTCCTTATATATAAAATATATCATAATAAAGACGGAGAAGCAAGTCAAAAATGAAGCTGGGTAAAGACATAAGCGGAAACAACGGGGCCATCCGGGGAGGGAAGATCGAAACACGACCCGGTGGAGTATTCGTTGGAAAAGGAGAACGGCCAATGGTGGGGATCCGTCATCGTCACATAGTGCAGAAGACGAGAGGAGAACCAGGCGCGATCCGCGTCGAATGGCGACGACTCAATGGTCGAGATGGTCCTCTCCTCGACGGAGCGGGGATCGAGCGTCCCGAGAGCCGACAGAAAGAAATCGGACACAGAGGGAGGAGCGACGGCATCGGCCAGGTGTTTGATGCGCAGGATTGACGCATAGCGGACCAGGTCGGATTCCGTCAGCGTGGTCCGATCGGGAGCGAAGCCAAGAGAGAGGATCGTCTCACGAGAGGGGTTTCCGCCAAAAAAGTCCGGGTGATAGCGAAGAAGGTATGCGGGACAACCGACCACGGAGGGCAGGGCGATGGCCAGATGGGCAAAAGAATCGCTTTCGGGTCGACTTTGAAGGCGGGCCGTCACTTCTTCGAAGGCCTCGTCGGCCAGCTCCTCCGGGGAAAACCCCTCGAGGTCCGACAGCCGGATCCCGAGGCGAAAACAGCGCAATGCGTACATACAACCTCCCGACAAATTAGCCCTGTGGCACGGGATAGACGTTTGTGGAGCCAAGTTCCTGGACGGCCCCTTGCCACGTTGTTTTCCTGCTGGTAAACCGGAGAAGTCCGTCACCGGCCACAGCGGCCCAGAAACGCAGGACATTTTTCTCGAAAGAATCGACAGGCACCAGGCGGAGATCGTGGAGGGGGAAAAATCCACGGCGCTTGTCCGAAAATTCGAGCGTCATAATCGTCTCGATTTCCGCAACGATTCCGACATCCTCATTGTCCCGACCCTGGAAGCAAAAGGCGTCGCCAATGCGCACTTGCCGGCCGTTCCTCAGGCAGGCGTTACGGAACTCGGGCGGATTGGCCGGATCGTCCAGCGCGAAAGGATTGTACGGCAAAATGGCAGGACGTGGATCTTCCTCGTATTCCCGGCCGTCGAGCGTCAGCAAGGCCACCCGCTTACCCTCCGCGAAGAACGCCAGAGGAAACTCAGGAATGTTGGGAAAAGCTTCCAACCCCCCCCACACACCACAGGCATCACTAGAGCCGATATAGAAGGCCCGCTCTCCGGGCAACCAAGTACGAAATGCCATCACCACTCCTCCTTCACGAGACATACCAAAGCAAAAGAGCAAAGACGATCTTTAAAAAGAGCATCAGGGCAAGAGCCGATCCCAGGGCCATCACGACGGAGTCCACGGGATCGGAAAACATTTTGTCATGAAAGACTTCGAGCTTACTGGCGATCTTTTTCATGTCCGGCCTCCTTTGTTATATATATTGTATATAATTTAAAAGGGAAAGTCAACGGAGCGAACTAGAATCGACGGGCGAACAGGACGGGCGAGGACAGGCTGTATTCCTGTCCATGTTGCGGGATGGAAAAGGATCGGGATCATAACGCCTCTCTGAACATTTTGAGACTCGGGATGGAGTCTCGGGGTTAGCCCCCGGAAGCTCCGGCGCTTACGCCGGTGAGCAGTCACCTCTATCCTGTCACCGAGCGAGGCACGCCTTATATCTCCGGCCTGCACGCCGGAGTTTTACGGCGTTTTTTCGATAAACGCGCCACACTTTCCTTTAGTGCGGGATCTGTTTCCCACAGAGGGAAGCGATCTTCGCCTCCAGACTCTCGATGTGCCCGAGAAGTTTTGAGATATCGGTTCGGGCATGGGAGACGAAGAGGGCGTTGGCGGTAGCCCGTTCTGGCGGGATTTTCCCGTAAGGGAGACCAGGATCTCCCCACTCCCCATGGACAACTTCGAGGACCGGAACATCCACCGATTGGCTCCATATCTGTCCGCAGTCGCATTCTCCGTGATGGCAAGCACGCCAAGGCCCCGGCGTGGCTTTCTCGGTCCGTTCCCGGATTTCGCGGATTTCGTCAGAAGTCATGATTCCCGCAAGAATCCCCTCGTGGTGTGCGTTCGTTTCCATGTATTCCCCTTTTTGTAGTTTTCTCTTTTTTTGTCCGTATAGGGTGAGAAAGTGATTCCGTCAGTTGAAAAAGCCCAGATTTTGAAGCCGATAGATCATGGATGTAGAGGAAACATCGAAATGCTTGGAAAGTTTGTCCACCGACGTTATTTTTTCTTTGTCCACAAAAAATCTCACGGCGGGTTCAGGCATAAGGAGGGCTACCGCAAAACGATTCGCCTCAACCTCTTTCCTGTCCCGGACATTCTCAAGAAAATTGGAGACGGGATCTCGAAATTCTGGACCGTGGTTCAGGACAAAGTGTCCCAATTCGTGGGCCAGGGCGAATCTTCGGCGAAGAGGATTCTCGGAAGCATTAACTTTAACCAAAGGTCTCTTTTTTTCTTCCAAACTGAATTCACCACTGACGGAAAGAGAGGAATCGTTCACGATGGTGATTTTCATCCTTCGGGCGATTTCGTGAACATCGACCGGGACGATTAGTTCCCAATATTTCTCGATGATTCGACAGGCCATGCTTTCGATATCCATCTCAGCGAATTCCCTCGATTTCTTCCGCAAGCTCCTTGAGTCCTTTAGCAAGAAGTCTTTTGACAAGACCGGGCTTCCTGCCTTGCCAACTGTTTTGCCAAAGACTACTCGACAGAAGCGCCATCAGCTTCTCATGGATTGCGTCCAGTTCCGGATCGCTACGCTCCGCACGGTAGGAGGGATCCCCGTTCTCCACCCCGTCGAAGATCCGGACCACCGTGCGTTTATCGGAGGTCTTGGCCAGGACGACCGCCCGAAGAATGTTTTCCGGAAGAAGATTGCGATCCGGATCGGCAAGCTCACAATAATGGGACGAGTATTTCCCGATCGTTCCCTCTTCGATCAGTTCAACCGACACCTGGAATTCTTCTCCGTCTGGCGGAATGAAAAGGGCCGATTCTTCGGGATGTCCCATCGCCACTTTCCGGATTTCGCCGGAAAGGGTCAGCAGCCCCTCTTTGCTTCCGATGATCCGCGCATCTCCGTGAAATAATTTCTGCCCGAGAATCAGAAGCTCTTTGTTCTTTGACATTGGCGTGATCCCTGTTTTAGGTGTGGGAAAGATGTCTTCTTTCGATGATTTGTTGCCGGATTTCGTACTCCACGATCTCGGCAGGATTCCCGACCGGCATGAGCGAGCCAATCGTGCCCATCAGTCATCCTCGCACTCCATTCGGAGATTCTTGACCCATTCCTCCGAAGGGAGATCCCCGGTGGCGTCCGGAAACATTCCGGTGAATTCATGAAGGGACCGACGTTCGCTTTCCGGAGGAAAAATGAAAACATCGGAGAAATGGGAACGAGAAACCTCAAGCGAGAAAGGAAAGGTTTCCTCCCGATGGAAGGTCGCCAGACCACTGATGCGGACTCGCTTTCCGATGAGGGATTCAAAGAATGATTCCCAATCCTCTTTGAGGACAAACCGCGTCACCGAGGGATCTTCGGGAAGAATCCCTGGGCGAAGAAAGTACCCGGATTCATCTCGTTGCAGAATCCCCTCGACTGATGTCAGATAGGATTTCATCCGATTGCGCGGGAAACCTCGGCAATCATGCCGGGGAGGGATAGCGCCTGTTCCCGCATTCCTTTCTGTTTGGCTATCTGTGAATATCCGTACCCGTTGGCCCGCTGGAGAAGCCGGCAGTGCTTGTGGGAGATCACCTGGACCACGCCGGATCCTGTCCGGACGTTGTTTTGAAAGATGGATTTGGGAGAGGGAATTCCGCCCCGAAGGGCGGCGGTTCCACTCCTGTGAGTTGCCCAGGTTGATGATTCGGAACGAACGCGATCAATCATCTGACTTTCGCTGAGCCGTGTCTCGTCTGGTTTTAGTCCCGAAAATTTTGCGAGCTTGTTTTCTATCGACATGTTACATTCCCGGAGACGAAGTCTCCGCTCCCTGTTCGGGATCTTTTGAGGGATATTCATTCAAAAGGGGCGACAGGAGAACGCGATTGTCGACGACCGCCCCTTCAGGGAGGTCATCCGGATCGAGGCAGAAAGATGTTCCGAACAAATACGGAAGACGCTTGGCCTCATTAAGTTCTTCCAGCGAATAGGGCAAAGGATTGGACTCTCTCACGTGCTTGACTTGTTCGAGCTCCTTCTCCTCGACGATCCGACCTGTGATATCCCCATCTCCGTCGAGAAAGATCCGATACCCGGTCCAGTCTCCGAGAGCCAATGTTTCTTTCGCTTCCGGACTTTCGAAGTGTTCTCCTGCAACAGCATCGGCGAGAAGATACAGAAGTTTTTCTCGATCCAGACCGTGAGCGATCAGGTCATCATACTGAGATCGGGACAACCCATAATCACCATGATCAATCGCTCTCTCCGCCAGATTGACCAATGTTTCTGACACATTTTCCGGAGTCACGTCATCAACAAAGTTTTCATCATCCAAGGCCACATCTTCAATGATTTCCGCCACAGCCTCATCGAAAGTCTTTCCGGAAAGTGCATAACGAAGAACCTTTTCCGGAGAATCGTTCATCGTCAGGTATTCCTCAAGGCTCGTGACATTGGCAAGCGTCTCTTCCGTGAAAAACCGCTCGATCTCATCGGAAATCTTTCCCATGGCCTCCGAAGCTTCGGGTGTCAGCCGCCCGACAAGATTGTGTCCGTCCCATTCGACGGCGTGGCCTTGATGGACCTTCTCGAAAAGCTCAACAATTTCTGGATCCGCCAAAAACTGCCGGAGATATTCTCCGCGAACATTGCCCGGGATTGCCCAGGTCAGGGTGCGCCCGTGAAACTCCATCATCGGAATCGCCGGGCCGATCTCCCCGCTGACGGAAGCGCCCAATTCTCCCTCTTCCGTCAGGTAAATGTGGGCCGGCTGGATTCCGTTCTGTCCGGGATAGCGCAGATAAACAGGAATCTTACCCTCGATCGAAGATTCTTTAACCTGAACAGGCATGCCATCTCCTAAGGTTTGAGTTTGTCATCAAGGTGGACAGTAACCGCTCTCCGAAGCACATGGGCATAGACAGACGAGGCTGAAAAGCTCTCGGAGTTCATCTCCCCGGGCCAGATTTCTTGGTCAAAGAAGAAATCGCGAGCAGTCGGACTCGATGTTGCCACTTCAAGCGTGGACCCCACCCGGGACATGACTGCCTCGACGATGTTCTCAACGGTTTCTCTCGGATCTTCTCCGAGAAACTCTCCAATTTTCTCGGGAGCGGAGAGGCGATCAGCGATCCTGAAGATTTCCTCGAAAGAATTTGTTTCGAGGGGGAGCGTCTGCGTCTTTTCCGAAATCCATCCTTCGACGGCGGACGGCGACCCGTAGCTTTTCATGGGAAGATGGTTGAATATCAATCGCGACAATTCCGGGAGGCATCGCTTTCCGCATTCGTCGGCCGCCCCCATAGCGCCCATCAGGTCGTTCGAGAGAACCTTTAACAGGAATCCCCCAGGACGGACACCTTTTTTGGCGTATCGATCAAGAGCCTCGAGAAAGGCAGGAGAAATATTCCGATATTCCGGATAATCCGGATTATCGTTTGCCGTCATGATGTCAAAAGATGTCTTAGTCATCACCACTCCTCCTTCACGAGACATACCAAAGCGCAAGAGCAAACACAATCTTCAGAAAGAGCATCAGGGCAAGAGCCGATCCCAGGGCCATCACGACGGAGTCCACGGGATCGGAAAAGATTTTGTCATGAAAGACTTCGAGTTTCTCTGCGATCTTTTTCATGTCCGGCCTCCTTTGTTATATATATTATATATAATTTTAAAGGGCAAGTCAACGGAGCGAACTAGAATCGACGGGCGAACAGGATGGGCGAGGAGATCCTGGCAAGACGGACCAGGATTTTCTCCTCTTCGGGAGGCAGGGACGGGGTTCCCGTCAGACGGTGATAGCGCCGCCAGACGCGACGGACGTAACGCCGGTTCCGGTAAGACAAGTCATGCCAGAGGGGATGTCCGGCATTGTAGGCCGACACAGCATCCCAGACGAACGGATAGTGTTGGAGACGGGACTTGAGGTAACGAATCCCGTAGTAGAGATTCAGCCAGGGAGAATAGAGACGTCGGGGCGAACCACGGAAACCCATCATCCTGGCGGTTTCGGCCTTCACCTGCATGAGGCCATAGGAATACCGGCCATCGGGTTCCCGAACGCGGACGATTCTCCGGAAGTGACTCTCGGTGGACACGATAGCCGCCACGAGTCGGGGATCGACGCCAAACCGGCAGGAAAGGGACCGGATGGTATGTCGATAGGGCACCGGAGGGAGTAAAAGATGAAGACAGAGGGCCGTCGAGAGGATCATGCCGTCTGCTCCTTATGGAAGACGACTTTCGAGAAATTGGCATGGACGAGAGCACCGGCGATGGGTGGACAGACAGAATTTCCGCATAGACGGATCTGGTGGCTCTTTGAAATCTTCGTTCCGTCGGGAAGCTGGTCGATCACGTAAGAGTCCGGAAAGCCCTGGGCGCGAAAAAGCTCCCTCGGCGACAGCATCCGCATCCCAATATCGACGATCTGGTAATTGACCCCATGAACAGTCACGAGTCCGAACCTGTCTTTTGTCGTAACCGTGTGCAGGGGCTCACGGAGTTTTGGGTCCTGGTCCGTCCCGTAATATTTCAAAAGGAAGGCCCGGACTTCGGCGACGTGGGTTCCTCCGGCCGTCAAGGACGGCATAGGTTCGTCGACGGGCTGGCCGTCCTTGCACGTTCCACGGAGTTTGACAAGACTTGATGCGACGAGAGCGACTTTACCACCGCCTCCGGCAGTAATGGTCCCGATCGGCATATCGAGGGGACCTCCGATACTGCTCTTGAAGTCCCTTTGTATATGGAGCATGACGAGAGAGTGATGATCCACGGCGGTCACGGTCGATACCGGCTCACTAAGGTCGCTCCCCGGCCTCTGGCCTTTGTCACCAAAGTGCTTGGCAAGAAAGGCCGATACGAGGGATTCCCTGGTTTCGCTCAACATAGAGACATCTTGCTTGACCGGTACAATGAACGGATCAGGGCAGTCGACCACATACCGCACGATCCCCTTGGCGATGCGCCTGAGAGTGGCGTCGGCCAGCGGCTTCTTTCGCTCGAAGATGGACGGGCACGGGATCGACCAGTCGATGCACTCGGCGGCCGTGCGCCACGGTTTCAACGTGGACTTGAACAGACGACCCATTTTTACATTGGGATTGATATGGGTGGGCTCGGGCCAGACTATCGGTCGACCGTCGCACCGAGCGATCAGGAACAACCGTTTCCGGATCGTGGGAGCCCCATAGTCGGCCGCACACAGGATCTTATATTCGATCTCGTACCCGAGGTTCTTGAGCTGTGCCATCCATGCCCGGAACGTCTTGCCCTTCCGGTGCGGGCATGGCTTGTTGTCCGGCGTCAGTGGACCCCAATCGGAAAATTCGGGAACATTTTCCAGAATAATCACGCGTGGATGGACAGCCTTGGCCCATCGAGTCACAACCCAAGCCAGGGACCGGATGTTTTTCTTGACTGGCTTACCTCCTTTGGCCCGCGAAAAATGACGGCAATCCGGGCTGGCCCACATGAGTCCCACAGGCTGTCCCTTGGTTGTCTGAATTGGATCGACGTCCCATACGCTTTCGCAAAGATGGGAAGCCCATGGATGGTTGACCTCATGGATTCCGATGGCAATCTCATCGTGGTTGACAGCGAAATCGACAATGAAACCGGCCATCTCGATCCCTGTACTGGCTCCCCCTCCACCGGCAAAAAAATCGACAACAAGCTCATTCATCCGATTGCGCGGGAAACCTCGGCATTCATGCCGGGGCGGGATAGCGCCTGTTCCCGCATTCCTTTCGGTTTGGCTATCTGTGAATATCCATACCCGTCGGCCCGCTGGAGAAGCCGACAGTGCTTGTGGGAGATCCCCTGGACCACGCCGGATCCTGTCCGGACGTTAAAACTCCCGGAGGAGCGGACGGCGACGCGGCCGACATGGATTCCCGCCTTTTTCCCGGAGGGCACCGTGGCCCGGACGAGATCGCCGGTGCGGAAACCGAAGTGCGTCTTGTCTTTCGGACAAAACCGGATCGGGAAGCCGAATGTGTCCGTCCGGGCGACCTGCCGGGTCCCGTGACCGGTGGCACGAATCCGGAGAGGGATCGTTCCCGGGTCGAGACGGACGGCTTCCCCGGACGTTCCGACGCAGGCGGCATCGATCCAGTGGGCCTTCGGGTACTCCTGACCGGCCCGGTTGAACTTCGTGCGTCCTCCGGATCCTGTCTCGACGGGAAGGCCCGTGTGTGTCAGTCGCCCAAACAGCGCCCACCGGGTGGTGTTGACGGCCGCCGCGTCCTTCAGAGGGGACTGGGCCCGGGAGAGGATCTTGGCGAGAAGATCCGACTTCTTCGCCAGGAACTCCTTGACCGGACGATTGCCCTTCTTTTGGTTACAGGCCCGGCAGGCAAGCGTCAGATTCGAGACCCGGTCGGATCCGCCCTTACTTCGCGGGTGAATGTGGTCGATCTCCAGGGGCACGTTCCCGGCCCCGCAGTAGGCGCAGGCCCGACCCCATTTTTCCAGCAGGTACTCCCGGACCTCGTAGCCGGCCAGGGTTCCCTGCTGGTAGTCGACCCCGGCGATCTCCGGATTGGCGATCTTTTGCATGTCGAACCGGACCAGCTCCTGGGCGATCCCCACCACAGGGGCCAGCCTCCGGAAGCGTTCGACCCAGGCGAGGGTCGTCTCGATCCGGTGTTGCAGACTCGGAGGAAGCCAACCCGACGGCCTCGTCCGGTTGTTGAAGCGGGGAGCCCGGTAGCGGGTCTTGCGGGAACGCCGTCCCCGTCTCACGGCCCGTCGTGCGGCCAGGCTGTTCTTGATCGCCTGCCCCCGGTGTTCCAGTTCCGCCGCGAAGACGACCGTCTGCCCGCTTTTAAACCTGGCGACGACCGCAAAACCCGTCGTTCTGCTCCCGGGATCGATCTTGACGGAGACAGGCTGGACCTCCCCGGACTCCCGTCCCTTGAGAATGATCGTAAAGGGGTAGTGTCTGAACACGGCCGCCTTTCCGTCCCGAAGCATCTGCCGGGCGCGGGCCGGAGAACACGGCATCAGAGGCTGTTTGGTGTTCGAGAGAACGAAAACCCTGTTTTGCATGGATTACTCCATCGGGGCTTGCGCCCGTAAAGTTTGCCTCGCCAAAGTTGCGTACCGGCGTATTGTCCCGGCCCGTTTCGTCCTTGCCCTCGCGGTTGTCTGCAACCGGGACTTCCAGAGCCCGGAACTGGCACGCATCCCGGGGTGGGTCTTTTACCTGTCCGCAACGTCGTTCCCGAAGAACTCAGGCTGGTCAACCCGAGCTTGTCGAACCTCCTTTCAAGCTCCGCCGTTCACGGCGGGGTGGTTGACCACCATATTCCGGCATTGAGAGCGTCCACTCGGCAACCAGGTTCTGCTCCGCATGAACGGCCACCCCTCGCTCAACACCCCACCCATTTTCGTTGGAATTGATCGTCACCGAAAACGGAATCTCCCATCCTTTCTTCGCGAGAAAAATATCCGCAAGGTCACGAGGCGCACAATAGGAGTCAAACTCAAAGACCTCTCCGACTTTCCGGGTAACGCTGAGGTCGGAGAAAACGTCGGGATCAAAAAGGGATTCGATGAGGGCATCGGTATCGCTCATGGGGATCTCCGGCAAAGAGTTGGGGAAACATGTCAGACCATCGAGAACGCCGTAGAAAGACTGATGAATACAAATCTCATTTCTTATATATAATATATATTATACAAAGAAAGGAGTCAAGGACACGAAACGGAGAAAGAGACCGACACCTGAAAATGACAGGTTTTTATGAGACCCGGCGTTTTGACGTCCCCGAAAAGCGGGATCTGCGGATGCGAAAATGAGGAACGCCCATGCAAAGGATCTCTTTTAACGAAAACAGATAGGAAACATGGCGGGCTGCGGGATCTTCTCTCCAATCGCGCAACAGTCGCACGGCCTGTCCCAGACGATCATCGGCGGGGTGACCAACGCTTTCTCTCAGGATCGCGGCGAGATCGTTGAGGGCGGCGATGTCCTTTTTTCCGGACGGAGACGCATCCTGCTCCCACATTTGAAGACGACGAATGGCTCTTTTGATGATTTTTTTCATGTTTTTTTCGGGGGCAACCCTGGAAGGGACCAGGACGGGATAGCGCCGGCTCCCGCACTCCTTTCTCTGCTATCTCATGTACATAAAACATACTACATACTACATAACATAAAAAAACGAATTTTCAAGAAGAGATCGATGCGGCCACGTCAACATGGGTGCATGCAGTCACGAACCGGGAAAACCTCAACAGAATGGCGTTCCCGGTTCGCTCCGGCACTTACTTCGGAAGCGCGAGATGTTGCAGACAGGCCTCTATCGTCTCCGGCAACATAACCTCTTTGAAAACTCCGGCAAAAAGGGCGGGATATCGGGCGATAACGACCGCCATGTTCGAGAGGTTGTCCCGCACAAAATCCCGATTCATGCCGTCATGAAGCGTGGTCATCTTGGCATTCAGGGCCTCGTCGTTGTCGAACACATAAATCTTCCCGGTCAAATAGGCATCAGATTCTTCATCGCGATACAATCCGGCTTCGAGGGTGCAATAGAGCAGAAGCCGACGGGAACGGTCGACCGCCAGAATCGAATCCTCGAAAGCGCCATTATCGTTATAGCTATTAACGAGATAGTTGGCGATGGAAAACGATTCCGGAATGATCTCGCCGGATTCTCTCGGCGCATCGGGAATCACGATGTCAAAAACCGTGCCGTCTTCACTCGGAACAACATCCATGTTAGTGATCGAAGAAGAAAAGAGATCGGCGATCTCATCGGCAGTCACCATGGGCGATCCTTTCTGAGAGGGTGGTTGTTATGTTATATATAATATATATCATAACAACAAGGAAGTCAAGGGAACTCCCAATCATTTCTCTCGCCGGTTCTTCTTTAACAACTCTGGTCGCACGGCCTTGCACCGCAGGTTTCGCACGTTCTTGGCGACCAGAGGCATCCGGTCGTGGCATCGCCGTCCGTCGTGGGTTCTCCACAATCGGGACACTCCCCATTCGATTCTCCGAGATCCCAGGGATCACAGCACATTGTTGCCTCCTTTTCCGATGATTGAGAGCCTCTCGCGACTCAGGTGGGTGCATGCAGTCACGAGGAGGATCTGGCCAAAGCAGCATGGAGGTCACGCACAAGTCCATTGAAGTAGCGTCGCTCCTGAAAAAACTCAAATTCGGGAGACTGAGGCCTCTCGGGAGGAAAGGAGCGGACGACGACACAGGGATTACCGTCGGGGAAAGGAACCTGGATCGCAATATTGTCGGTGATCTCAATTTCGCCGTCGACCGACTCATCGCCGGGAGAATATTTTCGGATGGTGAACCCATGTTTGGGGAGATTTTTGAGCAGAAAGGCCATGTTCATGATCGGCCCTCCTTGTGGTGTGAGGGGTGGGTGCATGCAGTCACCGGAACATAGACCGGCGATTTTTTGTCGTCGAAACAGACAAGGTTGGCGGGAACGAAATCTTCTGGAAAAAACGCGCCATTCAGATCGACCGTCCCGTTTTTGAGAACCCGCTGGCCGAGATAGAGTCCTTTTCGGGCCGAGGGCAGGGGGCGCTCGATCCAGACTCTCCGCCGACCTCCATGCAACGGGGAGGGAGGGAGGGAGACTCTCACGAGGACGGAACGAACGAGAACACGTGTTCCAAACGAGAGACAGCGGGCAGTGTCCATAATGTCATCCTATGACAGGGGTTTACATAATCGTCATGCTCAATGCAGGCAGAAGCCAACCCCGATACTCACGATGCCCCCGGCGATCCAGAGGGCGAGGAAAAGGACGCGAAACGAGACCAGGGGATCGGGGGTGGGTGCATGCACCCAGTTGCCACGATCCGGGGAGCGACGACGGCGAAGAGAGGCCACCATCTCCACCGTATACCCGACAGACGACCGGGGGATGGCTTCTTCCTTCAGAACGACAGAGGAGGAAGGGGTCGGTCGATTTCGGCTTGAATGATGCGACGAATCTTCATCTTTCGCCGCCGGTCGAGCTTGTGCCGAATAATTTTTCCGGCAGGAACGGGCCGACGGCGCCGGGAAGGGCGGATCGGGGTTTTGGCCATCACGCAACCTCCTTGGCAACACGAACATCGAAGATCGTTTCGGGGAAGACAATGATTTCGTCTTCCCCTCTTCGGTTGAAGTACGCGATCACGTCGTCCTTTTTGACGATTCCTGAGAAAACCACCCCCTGGCTTCCGAAACGTGACGCGAACCAGGTGGCGACGTGCATGCTGGTGGTCCAGCTCAGCGCCGATCGCGGGTCTTGGGAGCGCTCCCCCGCGCCCCGGTAAATGGGAAAATATTGAGGAAGACCGTTCAGGACAGCTCTCTCGTCGTCACTCATGAGGCCTTCCATCGAGAGGGGCGTGCGGGAAAACAGTCGGCGAAACGTCTCGTAATGGCGGTAAGGAAACTCGCAGTCGATATAGACACTGGGGAGGAGGGTCCAGAACCGGTCCCCCTCGATCATCGGCGCATATTGCTCAAGGGCATCGGGGCGATAGGGACGCTCGAAAAGGAAGATGGCCCGCTCCCAATCGCGTTCATGGAGCGCCTTGCGGAGAGATTGAAGCTTGTGTTTGTAGCAGGCGTTGGCCTGTTGAATCATGGCATGGCTCTCGA
Source organism: Nitrospirota bacterium (assembly GCA_027415455.1). Next base: position 34,358 of record DAIBSV010000001.1, read on the forward strand.
TGAAGAAGAGATGAACGAGAGGATGCCGGATCATGGGAATGGGACCTTCAGTGGACAGACACACTTCAAGCTCGGGGAGTAATGTTTCCATGTCGCCCTCCTTATTTATATCTATATTATATATAATAACAAGGAGGGAGTCAAGGAGGCGAGAATCGGAACGGCGAGATTAGCACACGGAAGTTGTGGATGCTTTTGACGTTTTAGCGTAGAAGAGAACGACATCGGAGACCGTGTCGAGACGGAGACCGTACTGGGGGAGATCGTTTTCGGAGGCGGCCTTCTTGAGCGCCAGGCGGAAGTTGCGAAGAGGCGCGGTGCTTCCCACGCGATTTTGGAGGTGTTCGAGTCCGATTTTCCACTGGGGGAAGGATCCGCAGTTTTTGCGGGCCAGCTCGTAGAGTCGACGTTTGAGCGAGGAGGTAATGCCGAAGTATTCGTTGCTCAGAGTGAGGATCTCTCGGGCCCAGACGGCGTTGTAGGACCAGCTGGAAATCGTGACCTCGACCATGATTTTGGACAGATCGGTTTCGTCTGTTTTACCGAGGATGGAGTAGTTGGCAATCAGGTTGAATCCGCTTTCGTTGCGCAGGCCGTTGGTGGCCAAGTCGGTCTGGACGATGGTACCGAGAAGGCGATTGAGACTCTCCTGGAGGAGCCGGTAGCGATTGCCGCCGGAGCGGCGGGTGGCGTTCATGTAGTCGGCGATGGTGAACTGGAAGGTTCTCATTTTTTTGGAATTGTGGAGGGACACCGGACGGACTTGATCGAGACGGTACGCGAGGTGGCCGTTCAGGTAGAGCAGGATGTCGCGATCCCAGATGGTGGCCATCCCGAAAGAAGACGGGAAGATTTTGACCTGTCCTTCGGGGAAGGTATAGACGCGGGGCTCCCGGTCCGGGGTTTTCGACAGGGAGAAGAAGGGGTAGTCCAGCATGTGCATTTCTGACTTGAGGGAGACGCGGCGAGAGGGAAGCACAATCGGAGGCTCATCGTCGTCTTCGGTCAGAATCTGCGGAACGGGAGTGGGTTTCTTGGCCATTTTTTTCTCGTTGAGATGGCGTTCCTGGGCCAGCTCCCAAGCGGTGGGAGTTCCGTCAGGGTGAGGCATGGGTTGATCCTCCTCGAAGGTTAGCTCACGTTACCCGAAACGGTCGAAAGGGGCAAGCGTTTCGGGTATATCGGATGCAGGTTGGACCCGTATCTTTTAAGTATAAAACGTATAAAAGAGTAATGGTTTTCTGAAATGCCGACCAGTGCTGTGTTTTTGACGGTTTTTTGCACGCGATATACCCGAAAAGCGCACGCGATATACCCGGGTTTGCACGCGATATACCCGAAAAGTGCATCTGATATACCCGAGTGCATCTGATATACCCGAAAAGTGCATCTGATATACCCGAGTGCACGCGACAGATCCGGAAAGTGCATCTGATATACCCGAGAAAAAATTAGAGTAACACATTGATAAAACTTAAAAATATCAAAAAAACGCATGACGTGCGTCTCCCAGGACGGAAACAGTCGGACACCCGTCCGAAAGGACAATCAGAAGGGTGACAACAATAAAACATCGTCAATCAACAACAAAAACAAACATACCACAAAAAGCGGCGCAATGAAGAAAATGTCCGAATGTCGTTTTCATTCAAAACGTCATTTCACAAAAAATCATATTAAGTTCATGAGAACAAAACGAAAATTGAAAAGAAACGATGAAAGGGGTGCATTCGATATACCCACAATATAATGTTAGAGCGTAAATCTTAAGATGTTGTAATATAACAAAAAAACATGAAATTGCATCTGATATACCCGGACGGAAATCGTATCGCCCGTGGAAGGAGAGACAAGGAACCATCGATGGAGAAAGGGAAAATGTAACATTGTGCATGTGATATACCCGAGCGGACACGAAGGCGATGATTGTTAAGATACTGAGAAAACGGGATAAAAATGAACAAGTGCATTCGATCCGCATTATTCTGGCGCTCCGGGTTCTCCGGGGACATCGACGGTATTGAGAAAAGAGGCACTCGAGAGACTGGCGTCTTCCCGAGGTTTGAGCAGGCCAGCCAGGAGATGGTTGTCCGAAGCGAAACGCTTGAGGTCGTGGGGCGCATCGTGTTTGACCACGAGGGAATCTTCGTCGGACCGGATCACATAGGGCGTGAGGAAGATCAAAAGGTCGTCCCTCTTCTTTTCGTGGTTGGTATTCGAGAACAGGGCCCCGAGCAGGGGAATGTCGGAAAGAAAGGGGATCCCCTGGTCATTGACGCTGGTCTCCTTGGAGATCAGTCCGCCGATGACGACGGTCTGTCCGGAGCGAACAATGAGGTTTGTCTGGGCCGCGCGTTTGGTGGTCGTGGGCCCCACGGCGATGGTACCGATAACCTGGGAGGCGTTCGTAAGGGCGGAAATCACCTGCTTGACGGAGAGTCGAACCCGTTGGCGGGAAAGGATGTGGGGGGTGATTTCGAGGGTGATTCCCACGTTCTGGCGCTGGATCATGGTCATGACGTTGCCGCCGACCGTCTGGCTCTGTCCGGTAATGAAGGGGACGTCCTCGCCGATGGTGATCTTGGCTTTGACGTTGTCGGTGGCCAGGATTTCGGGGGTCGACAACGTCCGGACGTCCGAATAGGTCTCCAGGGCGTTGAGAAGGGTGCCGACATTGGGATAGCTCACACCGTTGTATTTGAAGGATCCCCCGGTGAGGACACCGGCGACCAGGCCGTTGAGCCCGGACAAGCTTTGAGCGGCGCCGGCCAGTCCGGACATGACCCCCAGGGAGGATCCTCCCGTCGTGGCGGCGCCACCGAGGGAGGAGGCCCCCGTCGCTCCGTTGACGATGCCGCCGAGCATGCCATAGTTTGTGAAGCCGACGGCCCCGGCCCCGGAGGCGGCGAGGAGCCCTCCGGCCAGGTTGACCTGGATGTTGTTGAGCTTGTCGGTGGAAATCTCGATGAGCGAGGCCTTCACATAGACCTCACCGGGCCGCACATCCAGAGCATGGAGAAGGGGTTTGAGACGCTCGTAATCGGTGGCCGTGGCCGAAATGAGGAGGCTGTTCGAGACCTTGTCCGGCACGACCTGGACGGGAGCATCAAATCCCCCGTCCCGGAGTCCACCGGTGGGCTTCGGGGCAAATCCCTTGGCGAGAATGCCGTTGACGCTTTTGGCGATGGTTTTGGCCGACGTGTTCTGGAGGGGATAGAGATAGAGAGAACGGCTCTTCGGGGCCAAGGTGAGGGGCACGATATAGAGGGTGTGGTTTTTTTCGACGATCTCGAACCCTTTCATCCGGAGCGCCGAGACGAAGATGCGTCGGGCTTCTTCAGGGGTGACGGCGGTGGGAGAGAGAATCGTGACCTTGCCTTTGACCCGTTCGTCCATGATGATGTTCTCGCCCAGGAGATCGCTCATGAACCGGACGAGAACCGAGAGGTCGACGTTCCGGAAGTTGAGGGCCACGGTGCCGGAGGCGAGGGCGGGGGCGGGCATAAGGAAGATCGGGATGAGACAGAGCCACACAAGAAACTGTTTCACGGCAACCTCCTCTAATCGACCAGGTCGTAGACAAAAACGAAGGGGTGGCCGCCACGTCTCCCATGGATCTCGAAATGTGCGGACGCGGCGGAGGACGAGAGGATTTGAGTAAAGTCGGCCACGCTCGAGACGGGTTGAGTGCCGACGGACGTGATCGTGTCGAAGGGGAAAAGGCCCATCTGCGCATACAATCCTCCGGGAGCGAGATGGACGATGCGAAAACCCTTCGGTTGGCCGTTGAGAAAGTTGGCGACCGTGCTTATCGCATGCCGAAGGGATCGAGGATGAGCGATGACCGCCTCGAAATACCCACGCTGAATGGATCGTTGGGTCGGCGTGAGGACGGCAACGGGGCCAGACGGCGACGCTCCGCTGGTTCGGACATCGCCGCCGGCGTCATCTTCGGCGGTGTAGCGGGCCAGGAGACGTCCGTAGGAGGACCCGATCTTGAGGACGACCGAATCGGAGGCGACCTGGACGAGGGTCGCGTGTCCAGGAACGACGTCCTCGCCGGAGCGATGAATCTTTTGGGATCCGTCCGGCGTTTCAAAAACGGCCAGGGGACGTACGCCGGACCCGAAAACGGTCCCCACGAGACGGAGGTGGATCCGTTCCGGTGACAGAAGGGCCGGACGCAGGGGAGACGCGATGATCGTACGGGTCCCCGCAGGAGGCGTGGAGAGGCTGTCCGGCGTGGGAAGGGACGCTCCGCGAGAGGCGGGATCGAAGGGATTGTGACGGACAATCATGGTCAGGTCGTCATCGACGAACGTCGCCCGGGAGGAAAAGGACGCAGGGAGGGGACGGACATCGAAGACATTTCCCGTCACGCCGGGCCGAGGGGCAGAAAGGGTCACCGTCAGGTCGGCGAGAGACAAGGCGCCGACGAGGATGGCGGCCGCCTGACCGATGCGCAGGGTCACCCCCATATCAGAGCCCAAGATGCCGGAGCCAGGTGGTGACGAACCCGGGATGGGTGGTGGTGAACCAGCCGAATCCCCACCCAAAGAGAAAGACGAAGACGCTTTTCACGACAACCTCCTCACAAAGGATTTCGTTTATTGTTTATATATATTATACATAACTAAATAGGGAAAGGCAAGGAAAGCCCCGGAGTACGTCCGGGGCGAGCCGTGTTACCGAAGTGCGGCGGAGATGTTGGTCGGGCGGGCGAAAATGTGGTTGAAGTTGGCGATGAAACCGGCGATTTGGCGAGAATCGTCCGTGATGAAGAGGGTGTTGTCCTGCTGTTCGTTGTGGGGGCGCTGGTCGAGTCCACACCAGGCACCTTCACCGGAGGGAGACCAGTTGGCCGATCCTGTCCGGAGAAAAAGGCCGTCCACCGCATACCCCTTGATGTGCATGATGTTCTTTTCGACGTTGTTTTTGATCTTGATGGTGACGCGTCCTTGAGGAGAGCGGGCCAGAATATAGCCGGTCTGGTCGCCACGGTCGTTCACCTGGATGCGGTCGCGATAGATCCGGACGACGACGCCGCGCCGGGCGGCTCGGACGACCGCCTTGGCCAGCTTATGGTCGGTGAAGGCGTACATGGCGATGTCGAGGGAGCGTTGGGCCGCATTGATGAAGGCCAGATCGATAGCTTCGAGGTTTTCGGCGGGGGAGTAGTGTTCCCCCAGGAGGTCGTTCAGGGATCGGACCCCCTGGAGATCCCGAGGGGGAGGACAGGAGTAGGAATGCCATCCGGCGAAGGCCAGGGAGGGAAAGAACAAAAGAAACAGTCCAAAACAGGATGCGGCGACACGAATCATGAGGCGGACCTCCTGGATAAGAAAGAGTGGGAGTGACCGAACGGCGTCAGAACGGTGTCAGGAAGGCCAAGCGAACGGCCAAGAAGAAAAAGAACGCGATCGTTGGCGCGCTCGAGGCGATCGGGGAGAGGAATGCCGGCAAAGAGGGCCGTCACGACAGAGATGGCGGCCGAGCGACTCTTTCCGGCGAAACAGTGGACGTAGACGGAAAAGGGCAGAGGATTGTCATGGAGACGCACGAGAACGGAGGCCAGATATGCGGCCTGCTCGGGCGAAAAGAGGGTCCAGACGCTCGGGGAGTATCCGGCGCGTTCGTACTGGCGAACTCTCCACAAATCGGCCCGGAGAAAAGGATCGGCCTCAGATCCCGGGGCAAAATCGGCCGGAGATCCGAGGCGATCGTGGAAGGACAGGCGGACGAGTCCGGCGTATTGTCCTGCCAGTACGGGACAAGAATCGCCGGGATCCGTGATGGAAACCAGAACGGCCCTGACCGGGGGTCGAAAGCTTTCAGCGGCTTTTTTCGAGAAAAAAGCGACAGAGCGAATCACGATGCCTCCGGAGGGTGGTTAGCCGGCCAATTCTTCGGCCACGGGCATGACGATGAGCGAGAGACCGGGAAGATCGGAGAAACCCCAGACTGTCGGATCGTTCTCGCAAAGAAGCGTTTTCATCGTCAGTTCAGAGTTTTTTCCAAGCTCGGCAACGAGCTGAATATAGCGGAAATTCAGCTTGAGATCGACAGCCGTGGAGTGGGTGCAGGGAAGGAATTCCGAGGCAGCCCCGACCTCAGTGCTTTCCGATGCGAGATAGAGCTCGGAGTCTTTGTCAAACACCTTGAAGGAAAAAACAGACTCGCCGGGAGTCTCGTCACTGGAGACGATGGCAAGACGGCGCAGGCTGGCGGCAAAGTCACTCCCGGAAAACGTCAGGGAGGTCTCCGTCAGGGGCAGGGCAAAAACGGCGTTGTAGTCGGGGAAGCTGGCGGCGGCGACCCGGGCATAGAAGCGAATCTCCCCCCAGGAAACTTCGATATAGCGTTCGTTGACGTCGATCGTGACGGGAAGGCTTGCCGAATGCCGGGTGTCATTGGACAACAGCTGGAGGAGGTCAAGCATGAGATCGCGATCGCAGAGAATGCGCCGGGAGGGCGTTTCCTCCGAAAGCAGGAGATCGAAGGAATTGTCGATCATCACCCGCCCACGTGCCAGTCCGACCGTATCGGTGGCCACGATGTCGAGTCGGACGCTCGTCTCGTCAACGTAGGCGAGATCGAACAGGACATTGCGGAAGGGCCCCCCTCCTTTGGCCGTAGAGGCGAATGGAAGGACCCGATGAAGGGTATCACGGAGGGTATCGAAGGGAACGTGGAACGAATAGAGAGGGACGATTTTGGGAAAGGCGAGAACCTCTTTCTTGTCGAAGAGACGAAAACTGACAACGGACGAAGAGCCATTGTTCATCATGACGACATGAGACGCCACATCAAAGGTGATCTCGCTACCGGAGAATTCCCGAACAAGGGGAACGATGCGATTGGCGGGCAAGGTAAAGACCCCTTCGCCATCGTGGGACAAGACGGGGAGGATGTAGCGGGTTCCGGCAGAACGGGAGAAGCCGCTCAAGGCGAGCTGGCCTTTTTTGATGGCGAAAATAATCTGGTCGTACCCCGGCTCCTTGTCCTTTTTATCAAGGACCGTGTTGGCGATTTTGAGCCCGTGGGCGAGGAGAGCGCGAGAGACGGTGAATTTCATGGAATCCTCCGGAAAAAGGGGGGCGGGAACCCGAAAGGCCCGCCCCGGGTCGGTCAATCGATTTGAAGCTGGTTTACGAGAAAAAGGATGTCGACAGACGTCAAGAAGGCGGTGTTTCGTCCGCATCGTTCCCACATAAGACGCTGAGCCACGGCCTTGTCCTTGTTTTTTTCCCGAAAGGCGCCATCGAACTGGAAGATCCGATCGACCGTGGGGTCCATCGAAAAAATAAAGTAGGCCGCCCCGTCGTCGATATAGTCGGAACAGGCCATGAGATCATCTTCAAGAAATTGTTCTGGCGTCAGAATCAGATTTTCCATGAGGGCCTCCTTGAAAGTGGTTTGCAACTCTGTTGATATATATAATATATATAAAAGAGGCATGGAAGTCAAGGAAACAAAAAAAGTCCGACATCCTGAAAAAACGGACGTCGGACCAAAAACCCTCGTGCCCCGCATCAACAGCGAGGTGTGCGGCGCGATTGGGTCAGGACTGTGACAGTGACTGGAGGCTCTTCTCATCGACTCTCCAGCCATTATTTTCCTGGATAAAAAGAAGCTTTCCGACAACCGAAGTCCCAGTATTTGGGGGGAGCAAAGGTTGCAAGGCCTTCTCCAATGGATTGAACGCGAGTTTGAATCGAACATTGACGTGGCTCACGATACGCCCATCAGAGGTCGTGGCCGGAGCCGTCGAGGAAAGAATCTTGTCAAAAACATACCGCCCGTAGATCAGATGACATGGACGAAAACCCAACATCTTGGCATCACACCACATCCTACCTTTCAGTAAGGGATTTTTTTCGTTGAGCGAGAACTTGGCGCGATAGATTTGGACGCCATACAAGTACTGAAGAACCTGTCCTGTCGGAACGTAAATATTTTTCTCCACAAGCACCTTATGGTTCAACTGATTAGCACTACGGTTAAACTGAGTATCGCCAAGGAAGGAGTGAGGAGTGAGAAACGTCAGGGTAAAATCGAGCGGTCTCTGCTTCATATCGGCAAGAATCGCTTTGGTAAAATTCTCCTTGGTGGGGGCATTGGGCTTCGTACACGCCGCGAGCGAAAAGAGAACCAAAAAAGCGGCCACACTGGTGGGTAGGACCTGTCTGAACATCGTTGTGCTCCTTTCGAAGGATCGTTGTTGAATGGGAAATTGCCCACAGGCGCCATCAACTGCGGAATGGAAGAAACAAGACTCGATAGAACGTATTTATATTATATATAACCTAATTTCGAGAGTCAAGGAAAACAGGTGGGTCCTGGCCGACTTGGTTGGCCGGCCAAGAATCTTGGAAGCCATGAGGAAGGACAATGGGGAGGGAAAACGTGCCCTGAGGTGGGATTAGGATTTGGGCACGGCGTGCTTCTTGACCATGATGGCATCGATGAATTTCGCCAGGGCGTCCGCATCGAAGCCGAGGCTATCGACATCGAACGCGGAAGGATTGCCCGGGGACTCGAAGGATTTGATCCGGACGCGCATGTGGTTGGAGGTATTCAGAGTGACGAGCATGACGAAAGGAAATCCATCCTCATTCTGGCGATTGGCAAAGTAGAGAAACCCGGGAATGAGGAACGAATATTCGTCGCTCCCGGAATGAGGGAGTGAGACCCGAAGATCGTTGACATCGGTGAACAGCATGTCCCCGCTCGGGAATTTGTAGAGAAAAGGATAGGGCTGGGACATGGTCGATCCTTTCTGGGTTAGAGTCGCCGACGTCGGGACTGGATGACGCCGGCCATTTCAAGTTCATGCGTCACATCCTCTTCCGGAAGATCGGGGCGGGAGAGGATGGCGTCAAGATCGTTGTGGGCGCGGGTACGAATCTTTCTCATGAGACCGGCCTTGTCGAAACTGAACGACTCCCGATCGGCCACGATCACGTGGTCGGCCAGCGGCACGCCAATGGCTTGTCCCATCAAGGCGATGCGCTGGGTCAGACGAAAATCGGCCGGGGACGGCGTTGGAACCCCGCTCGGATGGCAATGGGAGACCACAAATGCCACAGCCTGGTCTCGTAACATTTTCGAGAAGAGGGCCGACAGGTCGACGTCCACCTGGAGCTGGGTGCCGCTCCAGAGGGTGTGGCAATCGCGGGGGAATCCCCGGGCATCGAGGGAGACCGCAACAAAACTCTCCTGTTCAAGGCTACCATACCGGTTGATCAGAAAGGCGATCAGATCGTCTTGAGAGTATTCCCGCACATCCTTGACCTTTTTGAGCGCGACGGAGCGTCGGGCGATCTCGACGGCCGCCATCAGGCGTTCGGCGGCATCGGGGGAAAGGTGTCCTTCCCGGGACAGTTGCGTCCGTGTCATGCGGCAAATCTGGGAGACTTCAAGGGGGACATCGACCCGTTCCCCGGCGATGATGCCGAGGAGATCTTCGGTCCGGAGAAACTGGATATCGAAGGGTTCGATGATTTCCGGGCGGGTTTCTTCAACAAAGGGTTCTTCAGACATGCGGCACCTCGTCGAGTTTATGGGCCAGTCCGATAGCAGAAATCAGTCTCATTGCCCGGACAACGCCTATTTTTTGAGTAAGCTCCGTCCACTCGTCCCTCGAAAAGGTCACGAGGTCGACCAAGGGGGGCACTCCATGGGTCGGACCGATCAATCGTTCGATCAAGTCGTGATCGGAGAGCGAAAGCAAGGGTGAATCATCTGGCGTCACGAGGATCTCCTCCCTTGGGAAGATTGTGGACGAGAACGAAAACCGTCGGGCACACAGATCGGCGAAGAAACCGTAGGCAGTATTGTGCCCCGGAAGTTCTTGGGAAGAGAGAGGGTTGTCGTCACCCCGTCGAGTCTCACGCGAACGGTTTTGCCCGGGGCAAGGACAAGCGTCTTTCGATCGTCGCGGGTGTTGACCCGGGGATAGTCGAGGGAAGGTGCGCAGGAGAGCCGGGCAGACCGTATGGCCACGAGGGTTCCAGACTTGGCGATGACATGCACGATCGCTTTCACGTTATTCTCTCGGGGATCTCTCCAGACGGAGACATCGACGGACGTTCCAGTCCGATAAGTGCCGACAGTCTCGGAAGGATAGACGCGGGGAGGCGTGGAGGACGTGGGCTGAACGATGGTCTCGGAGCATCCGAGGGTATAGGAATGGACGGAGATCCGGGTGGCGTAGGCGATTCCGGAAGATCCGAGATCGGCATGACCACGAACAGCACCCGAAAAATCGACAAAGCCAAAGCCGGACGGGGAGGCCACGGCGGGAGACGCGGCGAAGAGCGAGACAAGAATGGCCACGAAGGCAGAACAACGGGAAGGTTTCACGGAAATCTCCTCGAAAAAAGTGATCGGTGAATTCTGTCTCCATTCTCCCACGAAAAAGTCGACTTTCCGTGTTCTGTCCGAAAAAAAAGGGGCGGTTTTCCGCCCCTCCGGACGTTAGCCGCCGACGCAGACATTGTCGGGAATCAGCGAGAGGTTCTTGTTGGTGATGTCGGTCAGTACGCTCTCAAATCGTTTCTGGTCGTATCGCTTGAAGCCGAACTGTCCGCCGAGGTTCGAGGCTACCAGGGGAAGAAGCTTGAGGGAATTTTTGCGGGAACATTCCCAGTTCGGCTCGGTATAGCGGACGAGAACCCAGGCCCGGTACAGAGTGCGCATGGGGGAGGGAACCTGTTCGGGGTGTTTCGGTTGATATTCGAGCCAATAGTACTGGTACTCCTCGCCGCCGACGAGCCACCCCTGCGAGCTTTGGCGAAGACTGTTTTTTGTGTCGTCCTTGATCCGCATCATGGTTTGCGTGTCGAGGCTGAGTCGGCGTTTCACGGTGTTGGCCACGAGATTCCAGTTCTGGTCTCCGATCCGGTCGGAGGCTTTTCTCTGGGCCCGGATAAAGGCGTCGTGTTTGGCTCCCTGGAGAGAGTTCTCCTGGGGGGAGCTGGCATAAAACCAGACATCGTCCTTATGGTGACCATCGTTACTCCATCGTCCGATATCCTCGACCCAGGAGGGCATCGAGGATGAGGACTGGGCAACGACGTGATAGCCGTTGGGTCCTGTGGGGATCCCCGTCTGAACGGAAGAACAGGCCGCCAGACCATAAAGCGACACGAATCCGGACAGGATCAGAAATGTTCTTGAGAAAAGGCGCAACATCAGTCTTCCTTTCGTTGAATGGCCAGGGCATGGGCAGGAGATCGGTCGAAGACGTCAATCTCCTGCCCGGCGATATACCGATGGCAGGGGAGACAGACCCACCCGGCGTACAGGGAAGAGCGAGGATCGTCCAGAAGCGCCGTTCCGCACAGCTCACAGGTGGGACGTGACTCGAGATCGTCACTCAAGAGGCCTCTCCTCCCGAGGCGGTATTGCCGCTGGCGGTTCCGGAGGCTTTGGAGGCCATCGGAGACATGAACGCCCAGACAAGAGCGATCACCCATCCAATGAAGCTCCATCCGAGGAAAATATTCAGAAGGATAATGGGAACCAGCTGGGAATGTTGCCGCTTCCAGGCGACGAAAGCGGGAAGAAAATAGAACAAGAGACTAAGAAACGCCACAACGATCAGGGTTCCTGTGGTCATCCCGGCGAAAAGTGCAGTCATGCGATCTCCTTTGTGGTTCAGGGAATAAAAGGGAGGGAGCCCATCCCCCTCCCCGAGGGTTAGGAGCGTTAGGCCTGCGCCGTGGCAAACGGATCGTAGGCCTGAAGGTCCGCCTCTTGCTTCTTTCTAATATACTGCTGGACATCCTTATAAGCTTGCATTTGTTCGACACGATCATGCGAGGCGAGATCCTCGAGAACGATCCCCAGGGATTTTTCGGCTTCGATGACAAGATCCGGCCCGTATTGTTTCCGCAAGGTCTGGACCGCCTTGAGAAAGGCCTCGCTGTTTACTCCCGGCGCCGTTTCCGGAACCGGCGCAGTTTGTGGGGCTGGAGCCGCTTGAGGGGCCGGAGCCGGAACCGGGCTCTTGGCCGCAACGGCGGGCGGGGCCATCGTCTCCCGTGGCACCGACGGAAGATCGCCCTCGTCCTCGAGATCCTGGGTGAAGTATCCGGACAGAGCGAACGTCGTGAGGACCGCATCGACGAGAGCGCGTTTCCGGGCGATCTTGATGACGGTATTCAGAACATTCCGGGGATTCTGCCGGACCTGAAAGACATTTGTTCCCTTGTCCTTATTGCGAATGACCCGGCGCTGGTTTTCCGGCGTATTATCATACTCATCTTTCCCATACGCTCCCCGCCATTTATAGCGGTCATCGAGAGTGGACGCGAACCCCTCCCCGGCGCCAACGGTCTTTCCGGACGCATCTTTAAGGGTCACCTCGACCGACACGTCCACATCGTCGCCGAAATGCTCTTTCGTGGTCTTGTATTCGGGAACATATTGAAAGTACATGAGCATCAGCTCGGCCCCGGGCTTAAGAAGCGTTTTCCGCTGTTGTCCGTTTCCACCGTATCCGCCCGTCGGAACGGCGGATCCGAAATGTAATCCATCTATCATCTTTCTTCCCGTAATTTCTTTAATGAGATCGCTGCGCTCTGTCGCGTAGCTAATGACTTCGTTCGTGTCCATGATTGCCTCCCTTGGGAATGTTGTTGGCCTCAATGCCTATATACAATATATATAACATAGGGGGAGGATGTCAAGGGAACGAATCGGACATTCCCGTTCGGACGGAAAAAGATGTGCAAGAATGGGAACAGAAGGAGGAATGCTCATGATGACTCACGCTCAGATCCTCAAGGAACCGCCGATCACGATCGTCGAAAGCGACGTCCTGCTCGACGAAGTCACGCAGGTGAAGCAGGCCCATGCGACCTGGATGCGGCAGGTGATGGACGCCCTGGTGTTCGGGGATGATCTTGAAAACTTCTCGCCCGCCGCCGAGAAGGAACTGGAAGCGGTGTTCGACTCGTGGCAGACGCGATCGCGCGAGATCGGGCTCGACATCAACCGGACGATCGAAGACGCTAAATCCTTCTACGGTCTGGTGATCGATCAGGCGGAAAAGTTGATCCGGCAGATGAAGGAGACGGGAAAACCGGACCGGTATGAGTACCGTCTTCTTTTCGGTCTGTATGAGGAAGGGGGAATCTCGGAGCGGTTCATCTCCCATCTCGACCGGATTGCGGAACGGGTGAACTACATGCGGAGTTCCATCGATTTTCTGTCGGGGCTCCCGAACCGGATGTGCCTCTCGGACATGATCCGTCACGGGGAAGAAGCCGGCACCATCCTCTTTGTCGACATCGATAAGTTCAAGAGGATCAACGACGAGTATGGTCACGAGGAAGGGGATAAGGTGATCAAGAGGGTGGCCCGGATCATCGAAACATCGGTGCGGGACGAGGAAAAGATCGGCGGCATCGTCTACCGGCTCGGAGGTGAAGAGTATGCAGTCAACCTCAAGGTTCCGCTGGAGATTGGCAAGTTGGTGGCCGAACGGATCCGGGCACGGGTGGAGGAGGAATATCGGACGACCTTAGGAACGACAGTGTCCGTGGGCATCGCCGAGAGACTGGGGAACGAGAGTTTCGACGAGACGATGAAGCGGGCCGATCTGGCCATGTTGACCGCCAAAAAAACAGGAAGGAACCGGGTCATGATCGGACAAAACGACACCTTCGTGCTCTCGGACGTTCCGCAGGGGAGGAAGGAGGACCATGGACCTCGTCGCGCCTGAGGAGGGCGAAGAGATCCCGGAGACCCCGGCCTTCTTCCATAAGGTCGTTGCGCGCCAGCTGCCCCGCGACATCGTGGCCGAACGGTGCGTCATCGACATCCTGGTGCGGGATCCGCAAAAGCTTGAGGAGTCGGGGCTGACGTCCGGAAGTTTTTCTCTGACGACGCACCAGAAGATCGTGATGGCGATCGAGGCGTTGAACGACCGGAAGGAGACGCCGACGATCCGGGCGATCGCCAGGGAAATGGGAACAAACTCGAAAGAGCTGGTCCGGGAAACCTATCTCGGGACGCCCGTTCGTTATTTATCGGCTTACGGACAGCGGGTGAGGGAAGCCGAGATTGCCCGCAACGTCTATTTCAAGGGCATGTCCCTGGTGGCGGCAGCATTTTCGGGGGATCTCGGAGACATCCAGAAGGCGCTCGACAAGGTGCGCACGTTCGACCCGTTGACGGAGAAGATGAGGCTCACGATTCGGCGCCAAGAAACCCGGGAGGAGGGGATTCCGCCGCTTCGCCGATGGTACGACAAGATGATGGAGCGCAGTGCCTTGCTCCAGCCGGCCGGAGTGTCCCTGAATTCCGGAACAATCGAATCGGACGGACGCCATCTGATTTTCGACTTTCCGTTTGAAAAGGAAAAGAACGAGATCGTCAAGACAATTTCCGGAATTCGCTGGGAAAAGACGGCAAAAAAATGGCTCGTCTCCCTGAAGGAGGCGGCGGAAAACGCGATGGACGTGACGAGGACCATCGACCGACTGGTCGTGGCCGTCTCGCCGGTGGCGCTCCGGGATGTCATGAAGGCGGTCATGGACCACCGGATTGCAAAACTGCGCCGGGACGTCCAGGCCTATCTTCGGGAACCGTCGCTCGACGCGGACGCGGTGAGGAAAAAGATCCGGGCCGATGTGACCGATCTTGTCCATTTGGGGCTGGGGGCGAATCCGACGCCGGAACGACGGCAGGAAGCGGAAGAAAGGATCTATGAACGTGTGGGACTGGGAGGACGGAGATGAGCCAGCGCCAGCTGTCGGTAGAAGAGGACGGCCGGATCAGGGTGCGTCTCCCCTACGGGGATCCTCTGGGAGAGACGTTCAAGAACATGATCGGCGCCTCCTGGGACCGGGAGGACAAAAGTTGGACCATCTCTCCGGCAAGCGCCCGGGATGTGCTGGCCGCGATCCGGCAGGCTCCCGATCTGTCGGAACAACCGGCCGTCTCCGACATTCGTCGCTTGTCGGAAACGACGATGGACCGTTACCTCCTGAGTTTTTCCTCCACGCCGGGAGACGACCGACCGCTTGATCTGGCGATTCCGCTCCGTCCTTATCAGAAAGCGGCCGTCGACTACATCGAGCAGGCGGGAGGACATGCGATCCTGGGCGATGAAGATGGCATCGGAAAGACGGTCGAAGCCTTGGCGGCGGTGGAAGCGATGGAGCGCTATCCGGCGATCGTGGTCTGTCCGGGCATCCTTGTCGAATACTGGCGGGAGGAGACCCTCCGGGTCCTTCCCGCGCGGACGGTCGCCGCCTGGTATCAGCTGAAGGAGGAGACGCCGGATTGGGTCATCGTGTCCGAGGAGGCGGTCGGACGCGAGTGGACGGGTCTTCGGGGGAGAGGCTTTCGATCCGTTGTGCTGGATGGATCGAATGCGCCCTGGAAGTCGGGACAGGCCCGATGGGACGCGCTGAAGGAGATGGGCAAGGCGCCGGTGGCGATATGGATTGAACGGGGCGGCGAGACTGCGGAAATGCGGGCCTCTGAGATTATCGTTATTGACCGGATGAAGGAATTTGGGGACGAGAAGGGATACAAATTTCAGGAGATCCTTCAACGGGAAAGTCGGGAAAAGATCGACGCGATGTTGCGGGAACGATGTCTGATCGGGCGGACAAAACGCGATGTCCGGCGGGACATGCCGAGCGGTCCGGTCGAGACGGTGGTTCCCCTGAAGACGTTCGACAAGGAAAAATTCTCGCAGTATCGGGAATCCTGGAAAACGCTGGCGGGGTACGTTCAGGAGTGGCGGAAGGAACAGGCGTTCTTTCGCCGGGGAATCGCGTCGGAAAGTCAGGACCGGCATCCGGAATTTCTGGAACAACGGCGGGAGGTGGACCAGCGCCACATGCAACACATCTACCTCCGCATGCAGGATCTCCTGAACCTGTCGTACGACATGCGCCGGGAGGTCACGAATCGGTTTATCGTGGAGGTTGTCGAAAGACGCGGAGAAGAGATTGTGGTGGTCGTGCCGCCTTCTGATGTGGAGACCTGGAGGACAAGGCAGGGCGAACGGGTCATGACGCCGGACGACTATCTCGCCTCTCCGAGGAGCCTGGCGCACATTGTGCTGACGTATCGGGACACGGAAGGAACGGCGATCGGCAAGATCCGGCAGGGAGCCAGTCCCATGGCCAGGATCTGGCATCCGGCGACGGCCGGAACGCTGGAGGTCTCCTTGGCGCGTCGGGTCTCGCAGAAGGATCCGGAGGTGATCGAAAGCTGGATGGCCGACACGATCAAGGCGCTCGAAACGCAGACGGTGACGATGGAAAAGGAAAAGGATTTTTCCTTGAGAAGAGCCTTCCGGCGGTGAGATCGGACAAACTCGGGAGAAAAGACAAAACGATGGTAAGATTCGGAGGAAATCGGGATGAGAAAACGCAACGAGCGGTTTTCTTCACGTTTTTCTCGAAGTAAAAAAACACGGAGGCGGAGGATGGCCGATCAGAATCTTAACAGGGAAGAACTGAAAAAGAAGGCGCAGGAAGCCAGCGAGCTCTTGGTGCGTTTTCTGAGCGGCGATCTTCCGCCGACCATCTTGTCGGCGGACTACCTCACGGGGAACATGCCGATGAGCTTCGAGACCATTCTGGAGGGGTACAATCGCGCCAGGGAAGGAAAAAGCCCGAAATTTGTGAGAGGCATGGTGATCGACACGATCTCCCGGGATAAGGGAATGGCGGAGGTCGACGACAACGATAAAGGCGTCCACATCGAAATGGTGCGGAATCCGATGACCCACGACATGGAGGCGCATAAGCTCTATTGGGTGGATGAGCTTCGCCCGGAGATGCGGGAAGAGATCGAAAACATTCGGAAGAAGGTGACGGAAAAGACGGGAGTGGCCCCCGAACCCATCATCGACTTCACGCACCTGAACAAACAGATCTCGGATGATCGGGAGCGCATCGACGTCAAGAAGGAAAAGTCGGCAGAGCGGGAAACGCAGACGGGCACGTCGAAGGCTTCGGTGGCATCGTCAACCGACCCGGATCTGATGCTGCGGATTGCGGCCGAGGTTGGAAAGGCCTACCAGCGTTATAGGACCCTCAAGAACGACAAGGGGGCTCCGTCGAGTCCCGACGGCGGCAAAAAGGACGCAGGGTCAAGCAAAGTGGCCGATGACATTCGGACGATGGCCAAAGACAAGCCGGCGACCCTTCTGGATCTTTTTAACGATCTGATGCGCGCGTTGAGTTCGTTTGTGCGTGGTATCTATGACCGAACCATTTTGGGGACGGCAAAGGGGCTCAGCGCCATGGCCGAAAAGCCAGGGATGACAAGAGTTGTCATTGGCGCTGCCGGGATCTTGGCAGGAGCGGCCGGCGGCTTCGTGGAGCATCTCGCATTCTCGCACGATGTGCACCGGATGTTGGCGGATATAGCCGAGACGAACAAGATGGAATGGCATGCGATGGAAACGCAGGTGGCCAATCATTTATCGCCGCAGGCGCCGCCTGGTGTGGCGCACCCGGTAGGTCATGAAACCCTGGTGCATCATGCGCCCGTCTCTCACCACCCGGTCCATGAATCCCCCCATCACGCGACTCCTCATGTCGAGCATGCCGTGGATCCGTTCTCGAAAGCCCCGAACCTCATGGAGGTGGCCAGGATGCACGGACTGACGGAACATGAGCTGGCGGACCGTTTGGGAAGCCACGATCCGGCGGTCATCGGCGGAATCGAGAAGGCGATTTATCACGCGAGGGAGCTGGGCATGAGTCCGGAGAGATTTTATTTTCCGAACCCGGAAACCTATCCGGATCAAGGCTCCATTCATGGGGTTGTCCAAGGCGTGTACGGCCATACGGCGACAATCTACGAGAGGGAGGCGGGCCGGATTGCCATTGCCCATTTCGACCATCCGCTTCCATCCTATGCCGTGGGAAGTCATATCGATGCGCTTGTCGGTCCCGATAGAATTGCCCATAATGTCCCTGATGTGGTGGATCCGTCAAACACAATCGATATGCAGATTTTGGCCGACAACCACGAAAAAACGGCGGAAGATCTTTTGAAGCAGGAGTACGGAAACGATTTGGGCAATCAGGCCGCCAAATCGCTGAGGCGATAGAAAAGAGGATCATACGATGTCAATTCTGTTCAAGGAAAACGGATTTCCGCAGGGGATTACCGATATCATCAACAGCTACGCACGCTCAAAAGATATCGAGGTGATCACAAATGGAATCAAGCTGGAGAGATTCTTTCTCTCGGTGGCGCGGAATGTGACAGCGCTGGTGCAGGATGTCGAGCTGGTGCACCCGAGAGACGAGATGACCCAGGACGAGAAAAATGAACATTTTTATCTCTTGGGATGGAACCTCGTGACGAGAATTACAGAAACGATCGAGCGGGTCATCGCCAATTTTGCGCCGGTCAAGGGAGATCCGGCAAGCATTCCCAACCGGATTATCCTTCCAGGAAAATTCATCGACGGATACGGCGAGGAGGGCTACGGGTTCAGTCTGGCGCGACGCTCGTTCGGAGCCTATAGCCTCATGAAAGGCATCTCGCCGGGATCGGTGGCGTGGTATCTCGGGGGCATCTATCGTCTGGAATACAAGAGAAAAATCAAGGCCATGAAGGAATAACGACACAAAGGAGGACGACCATGGCAAAGGCAGAGATCGACGTTGGCACCATCGAAGGACCCGGGGGAAAGGTCACCGTGGTTCCCGTGTACCCGGACAACGACGACGAAGTGCTCTCGGGAACACCACTCTACAAGATCAGCGCGGACCTGTTTCTGTCGGATGAAACCGGTCAAACGCTGACACTTCGGGACACGGTTCTCGACGGCACGGCGGCGAAGCGCCTGATCGACCATGCCAGAGGCATGGTGATGATGGACAATCAGGAGATGAAAGCCAGAGCCGGCGAAACCCCAGACTCTCCGGGGCTGGGCACGCCGATGACCGAAAAGGCAAGGGCAAAGACACCGAATCCCGATGCGGACCACGATTTTGTGGAGCGCTATTTCAATACGGTCAAGAGGATGTCGGTCATCGACATCCTGTCGAACGATTCCAGGGAAATCGTGGACGAGATCGACAAGACGCTGGTGGATCTGAGCCCCGACCAGGCGGACAAGGTTCAGCGCCTGCTGGACCAGAAAAACACCTGGGAATCGCTCGATCAGTTTTTGCAGGTCAACCGTCGCCCGGTTGAAGATGAATACACGAATATGCTCAAAGAGATCGACGCCATGCCCCACGACAAGAAAATCGCCACAGCCTTGGCGATCGCGGAGCGGCTGGAGGAAGAGGCCAAGCTACATCGGGCGGCCGGCAAAGAAATGATGGAAGCCATGGTCGCAAAGAACGGGAAAGAGCTTGTGGATAGAGACGATCTCTCCTCGCTTCCCGAAAACGTCATGAAGGGAATCAAGGAGTACCCTCCGGATTTCCAGGCCGACATTCTGGCGAAGATCCCGAACATGCTGGAGGAAGAATCGTCCATGCTGAAAGACTTTGCGACAGAACTGTCGAAGGCCGACGCGAAGGAAACGGGAGCGGGACATCTGCGCTCGAGCGCGAAGTTGGCCGAAAACGGCAAAACGATGCAGTCGCGTGGCATGGCAAAAATGCGGGAAGGACTGGGGCAGATGTTCAACATGAATCTGGGAGAAGGGGGCGCCAATCCCACCCCACGCAGGAGACGGTAGTCATCATGCGATCTGTGGTTCGATGGAACGATCGGGGCGAGGCCCAACTTCTCCAGCTCTCGATCTACCTGGTCATTTCGGCGATGCTGGGCGTCATGGCCTTCCATTTCGTGCGCCCCATGTTTCACGGGGCCCACGTGACACAGATGGAAACGGTCGTCAACAACCTGCGGACGGCGGCGGGAAACTATGCGGAGGTCAACGGAAGTTACGGCAACATTTCCTGCGCGACTCTCCAGAACGCGGGATTGTGGCCGCCGAACGGATGTAATGGTCCCGTCGGGGGGGTGACGATCTCCGACGAGGGGAACCCGTCGATCACGATATATCCCAATACGGGAACGACATCGCAATATGTGATCAACATTCAGCTGACAGCCGGTGGAAATTACGGTTTGCCGGATTTCCAGGCGATGTGCAACATGTTCTATAACTACACCGAATCCTGCACTCCCACCCCGAGCGGCGTCACCCTCGTTTTCTGACCCTCCTTTTTCTCCTTGAGAGTCGGCCCGCCTTTTCGGCGGGCTTGACTTATCACGTTGTTGGTATATATAATGTATATAAATTCGGACAAAAGAAAAAAGGACGTGAGAGGAACGGTAGGATAGGCAAAAAGGAGGGCGAAAACATGACGACAGAAGCGGAGATGATGGAGGCCATAGGCCGTCTTCCCCAGGCGCAGCACATCTATCAGGACGATGCGGTGGCGTGGGTTCGGGAGATCCTGAAGCAGAAATCCGGGCTGTCCCCGAAGCGCCACATCGAGAGGCTGGCCGGAATTTCGGGATCGGAAATCGGGGCAGCCGTTGGAACGCGCTCCGGCATGTCGACCTTCGATTTTTTCGGAGCGTCCGACAAGACGATCGTCCAGACGAAGCTCCTGCGGGTGCCTCCCTCCGTCCCCAATGCGGCGATGAGCCGGGGACGCGTCATGGAAAGCGTCGCCCGGCAGATGTTCCACGAAACCTACTCTCCGGAACCCGATGCGGAAGCCATGACCGCCATTACCTCCTTCAAGGGCACAGACGAGATGCCGTGGCTGATCGGAACGCCGGACGAAATCGTGAAGATGGGAGGGCGCCGGATCCTGATCGACTACAAGGTGCCGGGGGATGCCTCGCTGATGACGGAGGTCTCATTTGGATACAAGGCACAGCTTCACCAGTACGGACTGGTGGCCGCACAGTGCGGATTTCCCATCGACGACTACTATCTCTGCGTTCTGGACTATAAAAACTGGAAAGTGAACATGCTCCGGGCCTCGAAGTCCCCCGAGCTTGAACGGATCATCATCGAAACGGGAAACGACCTCTGGTTCAACTATGTGTTGGCGGGACGGATTCCGGAGCGCGACTTCACGGTGACGGAAAAGGCCTCCATCGATCCGGAAACCGAAGAACTGGCCCGAAACATCTCCTGTTTGACCGCCGGCAACAAGCGTCTCGCGGAGGCGATCAAGAACCGGAAAAAGATGTTGGGAGAGCAACTCGGCCCGGAGAACGGAGGAAAAAGGATCGACACCCCCATTCACAACGTCACCATCGCGACGGAATTCGACGAGGAGCGGGTGGCCGAATGGGCGGAAACGGCGGGTCTTCCGGAGGAAGCCTGGAAGAAGGATGGAGACGGGTTCGACATGGAGAAGGTGATGGCGCTGGCCACCAAAGCCGGAATCGATCTCTCGACCGCCAAAAAACAGGTGTTGGATCCTGACAGGGTGATGACCCTGCTGACCGAGCGGGGCATGGATCCGTCCGCTTTCAAGTCGGTGACGGTCCGGTTCAACGAAAAAAAGAAAAATGCGGACTACCGCGAGGATGTGGTATGGCAGACCGTCTCGAAGGTCATCGTGTCGACGCCCGAAGAAGAGCCGCCGGCTCCCGAAGTCGACAGACCCTCCTTCCTCAAGCGCTGATTTTCTGGGGAAGCCTCATCCTTTCGGGATGTGTGTCGGTGGGATCCTGGCCGGGTCCCATCTCCGGATTGACGACGCCGGAAGAGTACCACGTGTCCGAACCCACCTTTTGGCGGGGGATTGTCCGGACGGTGAGGGACCTGCACATGAAAATCATTCGGTCGGACCCTCAAAAAGGCCTGTTGATCGTGGGACCGTATGCCGGACCGGTTGGCGTCAGCCTCAATCCTTTCAACCAGATCAAGAGGCGGCGGGCCTTCTTCCTGATCCGGGCCTTCCGTCTCGTCGTCCCCGGACAGGCGGTCCGAAATAGCCAGACGGGAATCGAGGGGTTGACGGTGCGTGTCGGCGTTCGTTTCGAGCATCGCGGGGTCAAAGACATTTACTGGCATCGGGATGATGTGTCTCTTTTGCATCCGCTCCGGCATCATCAGGCTCACAAGCTGGCCCTCTGGATGAAACAGCAGATTTACATGGGAGTGGCCCGGGAGCTCCAGATGGAAACCATGACGTTCCCCTCACAAAAAAGGAAAGGGTCGTGATCGAAAAAACGGGAAAAGTGTTAGGGAGTGCCGTCGTGATGCTTTTTGCCGCCAGCACGCTCGCCGGAGCGACGACGGAAGAGGAGATCAAAAAAGAAATGAACATGACCGAAGCCCAGGTCCGCAGCGATTCTCAGAAAATGGCGGGGTGGCCTGTGGCGGCTCACTCGATCATCCATACAAAGGAAACGGATATTCTCGTGCAGTCCATGTCGCCCAATGGCAATGGACCGTTCATCCGGGCCTATATCCGGAAAGACAACAAGAAGGTCATCGGCATGGCCTTCGCCCGCATGACGGTCTTCCCGAATCTGAACGCCATGGCGCTTTACATGGCGCCGTTTCTTCCCCATCAGATCGATCCCCACTTCAAAAAATCGCGTTTCGTGTTCGTTGTGGACTGGACAGATCAAACGATCTCGGGACGCATGTATTTTCCCCAGCTGATCCCGGATGGCTTCTCGCCAGATAAAATCCGCTAAGAAAGGAAAAAAAATGAACATCAACGAATTTCCCCCGCGAACGATTGATCCACGGTGGTTTTCGCACGGCTGTCCGGAATGTGGCGGCCAGGTGTATCGGGACAATTTTGACGGGCGCATCGTCTGCAAAAACGGGCATACGCTCGCCCACGTGAAAATGGTGGGGGAGATTTTGATGGATAGTGTCGAGAAGTCCTGCAAGGAGGAAATCTCGTGGAAAATAAAATTCGAGAACATGCTTGAGGACATGAGTGTCACGCGGGAGGTTGTGGCCAGAACACTGGGCATTGCCCGATCGACGCTGTACGAATATTTGAAAGACGAAGGGAAAACCGAGGAAATGGTCAAGACCTTCATCGCCAGCGTCGACAACCGGTCACTGACGCTGATGGCCAAAAAACATCGGGGACAACAAAAACAATAGAGCCGTTGGCTGTCGTTTTTCCTCTTCTTGCGCTAGGAAGCCCCTTATGATCGACGATCCCTCTCTTCCGAAACCCATCCAGGACGCGTTGGCGCAACTCGTGAAGAATCCGAAAATTCGTTTTCGGGAGCCACAGGTCAAGATGATGGCCTTCATTTACGAGGCCTACATGAACGAGTCGCGACCCGGGGCGATTCGATTGATCGAGGCCCCGACGGGAACGGGAAAATCCTTGGGATATCTGATTCCCGGGATTCTTGCGGGTCAACGCCGGGGAATGCCGCTCGTCATCTCGACAGGGACCGTCGCCCTCCAGGAACAGATCATCGAAAAGGACATCCCCTTTATTTTGTCGTCGCTCAACCTTTCCATGTCGTATGCCCTGGCCAAGGGTCGGTCCCGTTATTTCTGCGAGCGGGATGCGATCGAAAATGCGGCCCCGGAGTATCGGTCGAATACCATTCCGGGGTTTGGCCGGGAGACGGCAAAAAAGGAGGAAGAGATCCTGCCGCTGGTGGCCAGGGAGATGCTCAATGCGTTCCGTTCAAAAGAGTGGAACGGCGACCTCGATACATGGGAAGGCCGAATTCCAGGGGAGGCCTGGCAAAGCCTTCACAACAATCGGCACACGTGCGGAGGGCGGAACTGCTTCTGCGTGACGGATTGTCCTTACTTCGTCCAGCGCAAGGAACTCGAGGGAAAAAACATCATCGTCACCAACCACGACCTGGTCTTGGCCGACTTTTCGAACGCCAGCCAGAACCCGGTGCTCCCCCGCCCGGATCGGGCCCTCTATGCGTTCGATGAGGGACACCATCTGACGACGAAGGCCATATCTCACAGCTCACATGCGACCCCGGTTCAGCGATCGGTGGAGTACTTCTCCCGAATGGGGGTGAAGCGTAACCAGGCTTATACCGATGTTCTCGGCACAATACGGAACTTTGGGGCTCTCGCCTCCGACATGAGGCTTGCCGGAACCGTGAAAACGGAGTCGCCCGGGCAAGACAAGGGCGTAAAAGATGAGACGAAGCCTTTCTCGCCAGGAGATGGAGCGGTGATGCGTTTTCGGGAGGAGAAGATGCCGCCGGAAATCCTCCGGTTCATCGACCAAGCCCTTGCGTCCAACTTCCTCGAAAAAATGCGGGGGCTGGCCAGTGACTTCGAGGCGATGATGAGTGAGAAAAAACTCTCCCCGACGGAACAGGCGGACAAGTCGATTCTGCTCGCAAACGTCAATGGCGTCATCAAGGGATGGTCGACCTTTCTTGATTTCAGTACGCCAAAAGCCCGCTGGGTGTCATTCGCTGACAACGCCGGACGATCGAATGCGAGCGCCACTCTTCACGTGGCGTCCTTGTTGCCGTCGGATCTCCTCCGGCCGATCTGGGAGCAGACGGCGGGATGTGCGATCGCCTCCGCCACGATCCGGGCGTTGGGATCCTTCGACCATTTCATCGAAGGGGCGGGGCTCCGGGGACGCCCGAATGGCAAAGCGAAGGTTCTCCCCTCTCCCTTTGACTTTCACCACCAGGCCGAGCTCTGTTTCCCGACGATCAAGTCCGACCCGAAGGATGAGAAGGCCTATACGGAGGAAATCTCCCAGTGGCTGGGCGACCATCTGCCAACACCGGGGGGCAGCCTTGTTTTCTTCACGTCAAAGAAACAGATGAAGGAGACGTTCGAACGTCTTCCCGAAAACGTGCGGGAGCAGATTCTTCTCCAGGAAGGATCGCGGGACAAGCTTCTCAAGGAACACAAAAACCGCGTGGACAGGGGAAACTCATCCGTGATTTTTGCCACGACGGGATTTTCGGAAGGGCTCGACCTGCCGGGAGACTACTGCAAAATGGTGGTTGTGACGCGCATTCCTTTCTCCGTGCCGTCGGATCCGGTCGAAGAGGCGCGGGTCGAATACGAAAAGGCGCAGGGGGGGAATCCGTTTCAGAAGATCTCCCTGCCGGAGGCGTCCTTCCGGCTCACCCAGATGGCCGGACGGCTCATCAGAACGGAAAGCGACGAGGGCGTGATGGTTCTCCTGGACAACCGGATGACGAAAAAATGGTATGGAGCCAAGCTCATGGCGGCACTTCCGCCGTTCAGAAGAATTCCGGAAAAGGAATTCGACGAGAAATATCGTCCGGTCCGGGAGAGGGAAATCAAGCAAGGCCAGCACCGTCCTCTCGTGAGGGTTTGACGAAAATCCTGTCAAAGCGCTTCCCCCTATCTTTCTGTCAAAAATCCGCATTCCAAAGATCCCCCGCCCCATTTTCTTCGAAAACACAAACAAACAGGCTATTGTTATAAACGGACTTTGGCTATAGTATCTATAGAAGCGGACAATGGTGTTCGATGCAGTGTCGTAAAGGAGAGGACAGTGCCAAAGCCTAAGCTCTATGATGAGGACCTTCGGGTCTCGATTCTGGAATCCCAAAAGGAACAGCTTCTTGAGATTGCCATGAAAAAACGGAAGACCGCCGCCGACCTGATACGGGACAAGCTCGAGGAGTTTGTCGTGCGAGAACAACAGGCCGGCAGGATCGTCAAGCGTCGGCGTATCAAGAAAGTCTTTCGAGATGAAAAGACCGATGAAATCAAGGTGTTCATGATTATCCACTGGAACAAGGACATGAAGAAACTGTTTCAGTCCTTCTCGTCAGATCACGAAATGTCGATGTCGGCGATGGTGAGAAAGATCGTTGACGAGTTACTCAAGGAAGAAACGACCGCCAGCTAGCGAGGAAAGAGGGAGAAACAGGAAGGCCAGCCCGCAGCTGGCCTTTTTTTGTTGCAAAAATTCCGCCGTCTTGACTCGGCGTCAGTTATGATATATATTATATATTGCTATAGATAGGCAGGGACCGACGAGCCCCTATCGACTCGCCAATCTGCAACGGTGGAGCCGCAACTCCTCGTGAACGGCAAGACAATCCTGAGCACGCTGGCGGAATCGGAAGAATTCGGGTGAAAAGCACTGTTCCCTTGACTTCGTTGACTTAATTATATATATTATGTATAAGAACGCGAGCCGGACAAAACACGCCGTAAGGGCTGTCTCTTGGTAGGATCGAACCGGAAGCCAACCAATCACCTCACGTCATTGGAGAACATCATGAAAAAGAAAAACACCACAACACAGCCGATCACGCCGGTCATATCAGAAAACGCACGAAAGGTCCTGGAAAAGAGGTATCTGGTGCGAGACGCCGAAGGAAAGGTCACCGAGACGCCGGAAGATCTCTTCCGTCGGGTGGCCACGTCCATCGCCTCCGTCAATCCCGAAGAGGAGCGGGGCGCCTTGGGAGACATCTATTACGAGATGATGGCCACGATGGACTTCATGCCGAACTCTCCGACACTCATGAATGCGGGGCGTCCGATGGGTCAGCTGTCCGCCTGTTTCGTCCTTCCCGTGGGCGATTCGATGCCGGAAATTTTCGAGGCGATCAAGCAGACGGCTCTCATCCACCAGACGGGAGGCGGCACGGGATTCTCCTTTTCGCGGCTTCGGGGCAAGGGAACGATCGTCAAGTCGACAGGGGGGGAAGCATCGGGCCCGATCTCGTTCATGGAGGTCTTCAATACGGCCACCGGCGCCGTCTCTCAGGGGGGGAAGCGCCGGGGAGCGAACATGGGCATTCTGCGGGTGGACCATCCCGATATCCTCGACTTCATCGAGTGCAAGACCGATCAGACCAAGATCACGAACTTCAACATCTCGGTGGCGATCACGGACACATTCATGAAAGCGGTGCAGGCAGACGGGGAGTACGATCTGATCGCTCCGGAAACGGGCAAGGTGGTGAAGTCTCTTCCGGCGCGCATGGTCTTTGACAAGATTGCCCATCATGCCTGGGTCAACGGCGAGCCGGGCCTGTTCTTCATCGACACGGCCAATCGGGAGAATCCGACGCCCTCCCGCTGGAGCTACGAGGCCACGAATCCCTGCGGAGAGCAGGTCCTTGGACCGTACGAGTCGTGCAATCTCGGATCCATCAATCTGGAAAACCATGTCATCGAAAAGCACGGCACGACGGTGACCGATTGGGAAAAGCTGGGGAGCACGGTGCGCCACGCCGTCCGGTTCCTTGACAACGTGGTGGACGCCAACAAGTTCCCCATGGAGGAGCTGTCGAAGGTCAATCGGGGAACCCGGCGGATTGGACTGGGGATTATGGGATTCTCCCGGTTCTTGATGCTCCTGGGCATCCCTTACGATTCGGAAGAGGGGCTGGAGATGGCGGAGAAGGTGATGGCGTTCATTCGGGAGATGGCGGAGAAGGCCTCCCTGGATTTGGCGAAGGTGCACGGTCCCTATCCCTACTATGAGGGCATCGGCTCTCCCAAGCGGAACAGCCATCTGTTGACGATCGCCCCCACCGGCACGATCAGCATGATCGCCGATACCTCGTCGGGGTGCGAACCGGAGTTTTCCATCATCTGGTACAAGAACGTGATGGACGGGACACATCTTCCCTACACCCTCGAGATGTTCGAGGCGGTGGCCAAGAAGGAAGGGTTCTGGAGCGACGAGCTTCCGTCTCTCATCGTTGAGAACCATGGATCCTGCCGGGGACTGGCCCAGGTTCCAGAGAAGTGGCAGCGGGTGTTCGCCACCGCCCACGACATTGCTCCGGAATGGCATGTCCGCATGCAGGCGGCCTTCCAGAAGCACATCGATGCGGCCGTGTCGAAGACCATCAACATGCCGAACAGCGCCACGGTGGAGGACGTGCGGAACGCCTATCTTCTGGCCTATTCGCTGGGGTGCAAGGGAATCACGGTCTATCGGGACGGAAGCCGCTCGAACCAGGTGCTGAATGCCGGATCGTCGGACAAGAAGGAGATCTCTTCGCCGGTGAACCCTGCCGAGCTCCATTGGGGCCAGAAGAGGCCGAAAGAGGAGATCAGCCGGGGAACCCGGGTCAAAATCAGCGGCAAATACGGGAAGTCTTACGTGCATCTCTACTTCGATGAAGAGAAGCGGCCCATGGAAATCTTCGTGACGCCGGCGGCGGATCATGGCGAGCGGGAATCGGCGATTCTCTTTGGGCGATTGGGATCGTTGGCGCTCCAGTATGGGGCTCCGATCGAAGAGATCGTGGAACAGTTCATCAAGAGCCATGAGGAAGCCGGACGTCTCGGATCGGATCCGTATGCGATTGCCAAGGCGATCGGAACGATCATCTCGAGGGAAGGTCTGGTCGGCGACGAAGGACTGAAGATCGAAGTCGCCTGCCCGTCCTGTGGAGGTCAGGTGGCCTTCATCGAGGGGTGCCTCAAGTGCATGGGATCGAAGAAGACCGGGGCTCCTTGCGGGTGGAGCCAATGCTAAAAGGGTCGGGTGGGTGCATGCACCCACCCCATCACGGATCGTTCGAGTCGTGAA
>DAIBSV010000200.1 GCA_027415455.1 Nitrospirota bacterium
GCGAGAACGCGGGCCTCGAGAAGACCCAGGTAAACGGAGTGCGGCTTGTAGGCCAGCGCCTTTTTGACCTCGTCTAAAGCGAGAAAGGGATTCTCGAGGGTCAGGGCGATGTCGGCCTGAAGTTCATGATAGTAGGCCTGCCAGGGATAAGGAGTATCGACATGGCCCGTTTTCCCGAGCGGTATCCGGGTTTCCTGGCGGGGGTGACCGGCGGTGGGGGAGACTGAGGATTCATTCGGTCTTGGGTGGCCTGCCGACTGGCAGGATGCCAGGAAAAGGCATGCCGCCAGAGCGAGAGTTCCACGGGACATAGAGGACCGGATCATGAAAACCTCATCTTTTTTTGGCCGGAATGAAACCCGCCGGCAGGATGAATGGGGGTGTCGAGGGATGACGGATGGTCCGGACCTAGCGCACGGGGGAGGTCGGGCGCGTCTGGATCTCTCTCATGTCCCCCCCGAGAACGGCTCCTGGTACATAATCGTAGACCGTCTGCGTGACGACGGGTCTCACCGCGACTGTCGCCGAGGCATAGGCAAGCCCCACAACCTTGGGAGAGGCATTCATGAGGCCGGCCAGAGATCCGGGCCAGTGAACGTGAATCGACACGATGGAAAAGAGGGACCCGAGGTCGATTCTCGCCGTGACCATCCCGCCTCGACAATCGAGAAAGGGGATCGACTTCTTGACCGGAAGCCGAAACCCCGTGGACAGGGTCAGAAAAACTCCTTCGCGCATCGTCTGTTCAAAAAGATACACCTTGCGTCGCCCGTCGTTTGCGAGCCGGTAGCGAAGCGGAAGAGGCGGCTCCGCGGAGGTGGTCCAGAAGCCCTTCGCCCCATTCCATTCTCCGTACCCGGGAAGAAGCGTCATCAGGGCCTTCTTGCTGTCCTGAAGCAGAATATGGATCCCTCCCAGGGACCGGGAGGGATTTCCGGGGACCCCCAGAATCTTCCCGGGCCGAAACCCCAGTCGCTGTCGACATCCTTCAGCCGGTAACAGATACAGCAGGAGAAAGGCATTCTGGTTCACGGTCCCGCCAATTTTTGAGGCTCCTCGTGACATTTGCCGCAATGACTCCTACGAACCATTCTAACACAATGCGTCCCATCTTCGGAATTTTCACAAAACCGCGAAAGAACGCGCGCCCAGGAGCGTCGCTCCGCCCACGCGCGCCGCGGCATTATTTATTTCTGGCGATCTGACCGCGATACCGGGAAAGGAAGAGGTTCATCTTCATCCTGTCGAGGGTAGAAAGAGGCAGGATCCGGCGCCAGGCCAGGAGAACGATCGGATCGTTGAAGCGGGCCTTCACCAGGATGACGGCGTATCCGATTTTCTGCTGCTGTAGGAAACCCTCGGCGGAGGCGTCGCTGCTGGCAATTCCCTGAAGTGTGCCGACCGTCGAGGCGGGAACCCGGGAGGGGTCGTAAAAAATGATGATGTTCCCCCGATGGATCACATTTACAAGGGTGCAGGGAGAGATTGCGCTGTCCTCAAGGCCGTTTTTCGGGATAAAGGTGTCGGTCATGAGCCCGGAGGTGGGGGGATTCGAGTTGTAGTGGAACCCCTGGCACAGCCCCGCGTCCCTTGTCACGCTGTGTCCCTGTTCGGGATATCGGAGGATCCCCGAGCGTATCGGGGTAAAAGGCTGGTTGCTCCCCCCTCCGAAATTCCCCATCATCGGCATGAAGGGGGTTCCCCCCGGGTTCACTCCGTTGGAGCTGTCGGCCAGGGAGAAGGCCGGTCCCTTGAAAAAAAAGAAAAGAAGCGCTAGGAATAAAAGGATTGCCGTTCCGAACCGTTTTCTCCTCCCCTCTTTCCCGACCCGGGCGGGAAAAGACGGGACGAAAAAACTCTCCACCAAGGAGCCTGTCATCGAAAAGTCCCTTTTGTCTCGAGGTATTCTGGCCATTGTTTTCCTTGCCTCCCTTCTCCTTGCGACGCCCTCCGGCAAGGCCACAGCCTTTGCCGACGAACTTCCCGATATCTTCGGTGAGTATATACCGGGAGCGGTTCCGGGTTCCAATTCCCCCTACTCTTTCGGCCAGGGATGGGGAGGAGGGGTCGACTGGAACGTCTTCGTCACCGGATCCTTCTTCGTTCGCGGCGGTGTCCAGGTCGTCAACTTCGTGGCCCCCGGGATCTTTCTTCTTCCGGTGACGGTCGGAGGAGGATACCGGTTCACCGAGGGATCTCCGGGAGATTTCTACGGAGTGGCGGACGTCGGGGTCGTCCCCTCCTTCTATCCCGGAGGATCCTCCACCCAGTCCTATTACGACATCGGCGTCGGCTATTCCTTCACACGGGTCTTCGCCGAATTCAAGCTGGCCATCATTCCCGGAACGAACTACGGGAACGGGACCTTCCTCTACTTCCCCCTCACCCTCGGAGTCCATCTGTAATCCTGGCTGTAATCCTGGAGGAAATCGATCCGAGTCACGTCTGCCACTTCGCCATCGCCCTCTCCGGCATCACGGTTTCTGACGCTTGAGGGAAAAGGCGTCTCGGAAGGAGTGGCTTGTTGTCTCTTGGTATTCCGAAGCCGAAGCCTTCTTTACCCCCCCCACGGAACACCTTTCTTCTATAAGGCGAAGGTGTTCACTTTTTGTCGCCCTGTTGACAGGGACAACCCGCTCTCCGTAGAATGATGGCTGCACCAAAGAAAGCGAGGCGTTTATGCAGACTGCAAAAACGTTCCTTGTCGAGTGCGAAATTTGTGACAGGGTGTCATCTGTGACCTCCAGCCGGGAAGCAGGCCTTTATATCTGCTCTTCCTGCTGGCAAGACTTCAAAGATCTGGCGCTCCACTCCCCAAAGGAACAAAATCCCCAATCCGGCCACCCCGAACGCTCCTAGTTCCCGGTGGACCCGGATCCCTCCGGGATCTCGTTTCCTCCTCCCTGATTCTGATTCAGCGTCGACTGTGGAATCTGAACTTCCTCAAAAAAATGCTCCTTCTTGCCCTTTTTGTCCTCGACGACGATGTCGAATCGCGTCAAGAGGGGAAGGGCGTGGGTTTGGACGGAGTTCCATCGGTCTGTCCAGAGCATTCCGTCAAAGTACCGGATCCTGAGAGACCACACGTCCCCTAAAAGCTTTTCGGGGATGACCGCCTGCG
>DAIBSV010000201.1 GCA_027415455.1 Nitrospirota bacterium
GTCCCCGAAGAAAAAATCCTCCCCACAAGAGCCAGAAGAGAAGAAGAAGAATGTATCGGCCAGATCCGGGCCTCAGGAAGGAGGGTTTCCCCGGCCCGGAATCCCCTGTTCCCATCAGAGGCCGGCATGGACAGTGGAGCGCTCCCCGTCAAGGCGGGCTGTCCACAGGAGCTCCAGAAGAAGATCGGTAAAAGTGAGTCCTGCGTGGGAGGCGATTTCCGGCAACAGGGAGGTCGGAGTCAGCCCCGGAAGGGTATTCACCTCGAGAACGACGAAGACCCCTTCCTCGTTCAGGATCGTATCGAGACGACTGGTCCCCCGAAGCTCGAGGATCCGGTGGGCCTCCAGCGTCGACTCGGCCAGCTCGCTCAGGAGGGTGTCGGAGAGGGGTGCCGGACAAATATGGCGGGAGGCCCCGGGCGAGTATTTTGAGGCATAGGTATAGAACGGTTCGGCGTTTCCCGGAATAATCTCGATGGCCCCGAGAAAGCGGTCGGACAGAACGGCCGACTGGATTTCCCTTCCGCGGATGCATTGCTCGATCAGGACCCACGGAGAATACTCGCCCGCGAGAGTGACCGCCTGGGCGAGCTCCTCGCGGCGCTCGATCCGACGGACGCCGATGGAGGATCCTCCGGACTCCGGCTTGACCATGTAGGGCGGGTCGAAGGAGACGCTGTCGGCACGGAAGTCCGATCCTATCCTGTGGGCATAGGTCAGCGGAACGGCAAGTCCCCTCTCCCGGAAGAGGGCTCGCGAACGCATCTTGGACATCCCGATCGCCGACCCGAGCACGCCGGAGCCGGTATAGGGAATTTTCATAATTTCAAGAAAACCCTGGAGCGTCCCGTTTTCCCCCGCGCCACCATGGGTGGCGAGAAAGGCCACATCCGGAGCAAATTCAGAAAGAGTCATCGCCAGAGTCCGGTCTGCTTCGAGCTCCCGGACTTCAAATCCTGCCTGGACAAGGGCTCCGGAGACAGCCTTTGAGGAAACCCTTGATACCTGAGCCTCCTCTGATTCTCCCCCACAGAGAACCGCCACCTTCCTGATTCCTTTTTCCTTGAGCATTGCCTGCGTTATGCGTTCCACATTCTCACCTCAGGTTCCAGAACCACACCCCAATGCTCCCTGACCCGCTGGGCCACGTACTCCAAAAGATCCCGAAATTCCCGTTCGGATCCACCGCCCGTATTGACAAAAAAATTGGCATGGCGGAGAGAAACCATGATTCCTCCCCGTCGCTCGCCCTTGAGACCCGCCTCCTCGATGAGTCGGCCTGCCGTATACCCCTCCGGTCCATCGCCGGGGTTTCTGAAAACGGATCCCAGGCTCGGCTCTTCAAGCGGCTGCGTTCGTTTCCTGTAGTCGAGGTGACGGGTCAGGAGCGCCAGACAGACTTCAGGAGCGGTGCATGGACCCGACAGAAGCGCTCCCAGGAGGACGCTTCCCCTCGGAAGTCTTTCCTGAGCGGAGGCGGCCATGCTTTGGTCCTGGCGGCCGGAAAAACACGAGGTCCGGTATCCGTATCCCAGTCTCTCCGCAGAAATTGTCTCGACAGTGCCAGAAGGAGTCATGACGGTTACGCTCTTGCAGAGATCCGACCATTCCCGTCCCCCTGCCCCCGCATTCATGACGGCGGCGCCGCCCACCGTTCCGGGAATTCCGGAGAGAAACTCAAAGCCTCCGACTCCCCGTCTGGCCGCTTCGCGGGCGAGGGCCGGCAGGGGATATCCCGCCTCGGCATAAACCTCCCCCTCCTCCGTCCAGCGGCAAGCCGATGCCCAATCGCCGGGTTCGAAACGGACAAGCGTTCCTTCAATTCCCTGGTCAGGAAAGAGGATATTGCTTCCCCGGCCGGAGAAGACAAGAGGGCCGGGGAGTTTGTTCCGGCTCTTAAGGTCAAAGACCTCTTCCATCTCTTCGGCTGAGGAGACGCAGACGACCGAGGAGATCGGTCCTCCGATCCGGATCGAGGAATAACGGCTCAGACGTTCACGGGATCGGATTCGCGGGCGACGAGTGAGACTGGCTCCCACAGAAGAAATTCCTTTCCAAGACGCGTGATGTCCCCTGCCCCAAGAGTCAGGAGCAGGTCACCCGGCTTCAACAGGGAGAGCAGTCGGGTCATCCAGCATTCGCGGCGAGGCTCATAGTCGACCTTTTCTCCCCAGCGATCTCTCATCTTGTGGTAAAGGGCCTCCCCGGCCACTCCCGGAATCGGCTCTTCTCCCGCGGCATAGATCTCCGTCACCAGAATTCTGTCGGCATCCCCGAAGGCTTCGACGAAAGCGTTCTGGAGATCCCTGACCCGGGTAAAACGATGGGGCTGAAAAACGGCGACGATTCGGCGCTTCGGATAGGCCTGCCGGGCCGCAGAGAGGGTTGCACGGATCTCTGTGGGGTGATGGCCGTAATCATCCACCACAAGGACCCCGTCTTTTTCGCCGAGGATCGTGAAGCGCCTTCCGACGCTGACGAAGCCGGCGAGGGCCCTTTGCATCGTTTCCGGAGATATTTCAAGACAGGTTCCGACGCAGATTGCGGCCAGGGCGTTCAGAACGTTGTGGATGCCGGGGACCTTCAGGGAAAAACGTCCCCAGAAGGCTCCGTCGACCAGGACGTCGAAAGCCGATCCCACCCCTTCGAAGGCGATATTCACCGCCCTGACGCGCGCCTCCTGGGAGAGGCCATAGGTCAGTGGGACGGTGGAGAGTCGCGAGACAACGGAGACGATTCCCGGATCATCGATGCACAAAACCCCGATCCCCCCGACTTCTCCCGCATCGAGATATGTGGCAAAGGCCTCGACGAGCGTCTCGAAGGTTCCGTAAAAGTCCATATGCTCGCGGTCGATGTTTGTCACGACCCGGATCCGGGGTTCGAGCTTCAGGAATGATCCATCGCTTTCGTCCGCTTCCGTGACAAAATAGGGCGACTTCCCGACAAGGGCGCACCCCGGGAAGGTGCTGACCTTTCCTCCCACGACGCAGGTCGGGTCCAATCCGGCCGCGAGAAGAACCGTGGCGATCATCGAAGTTGTGGTCGTCTTTCCGTGAGAGCCGGTCACTGCGATCCCGAAGGCGGAATTCAAAAGCT
>DAIBSV010000202.1 GCA_027415455.1 Nitrospirota bacterium
AGAAGCCCCGTCGTCGTGTTCTCGATCTCGATCGGAACCCCCGACAGGGTCTTGTGGTCCTTGACCGAGCGGATGTTACCGTACAGGATGGACGGCGCGGCATCGGGCTTCGCCGGAAGCTGCGAATTGTTCGACTGGGATGGCTGGGACGGATCCGGAGCCGACCAGACGTCGGTCGCCAGCCCGCCCCAGAGAATCCCCGGGGCCACGAGACACGCGATTTTTTTCTTTAAAGAAAGCATCGAGTCTCCTTTTGGAATTGAGAGTGATAAAAAGATTCGGAGGTTAAAGAAAGGCCGAATGTGCCTCGGAGGAGGATTTTGAAGGACGGAAATGTCCGAAAGGTTAGATCCTGGTTAAAATTGCAAGAAGCGGCGTGTTTTTCCAAAAGTAAGGAAGCTTCACCTTCCGGAAGGCTTCTGCCAAGGTGTCCCTGCAGACAAAAAGACCATGGGTCCTGTCATCTGCCTTGGTGATTCGTTGCCGGAAGTTTTTTTTGGGGGGAGGACAATGGTTGAATGAAAGGGAGGAGAGTTCCGGCGAGTCAGGAATAAAACTTCAGGGACCGACCCTCAGGCGGTATCCGACGCCGCGGATCGCTTCGATGACGATCTCATCTCCAAGCTTGGCCCGGAGGGAATGGATATGGACCTTCAGATTTTCCTTTCCCACGTGGGAGCTTTCCCCCCAGACAGACTGGAAGAACTCTTCGTGGCGCACTGCCAGATCCATTTTCGACACAAGGACGACACACACAAGAAACTCCTTGTGGCTCAAATTAACGACTTTCCCGCTGACCCGGACCTCGTATTTCTGGGTGTCCACAATCAGCTTGCCCGTCTGGACCCTGTCGAAGGGAAAATCGCGGTCCTTCAGGATATCTCTCTCCACACGCCTCCAGAGAGCGCCCAGCCGAGCTTCAAACTCACGGGCGCTGAATGGTTTCGAAAGAAAGTCGTCCGCCCCCACCTCGAGGCTCGCCAGACAGAACTCGTGGGGATCTCCCTCTCCGCACACCATGAGGAAGGGGACGGCGGCCAGGGAAGGCTGGGACCGTACGAACCGGCAGAGGTCGAGGCCGGTTCCCCCCTGTGTCAGGATAGTTGTCGCATGACTTTGAAGAGTCTTTGCAAGATAATGGACCAAAATCTGACCAGGAGGAGAGAGTGATGGGCAAACAGTATGCGGTGGAATTCAAGGAAAGTATTCTCAAGAGGATTCTTCCTCCCAACAATGGATATATCCCTGAGATCTCAAGAGAAACAGGGATTCCTGTGGATACACTCTATACCTGGAGGACGAAATATCGGTCCCGAATCCCGGAACCCGGGAACGGGAAGGAGCACGAATCCTCCTCCCTGAGCGCCGAGGAAAAGATGTCCATCCTTTTTGAGACGATGGCCCTCAATGAGGTGGAACGGGGAGAGTATTGCCGCCGGAAGGGCCTCTATCCGGAGCAGATTGAGGCCTGGAAGAAAACCATTCTGGAAGGGTTGTCCTCCCCGTCGGAACGCGCCTCCCGGGGAACCGTGTCCCAGCAGGCCAAAACGATCCGTCACCTGGAAAGCGAGTTGCGCCGGAAAGAGAAAGCCCTGGCGGAAGCGGCCACCCTCCTGATGCTTAAAAAAAAATTGGACGCTCTTTTGGAGGCGCCCGAGGCCGGAAGATCGACCGGAACTCTCGCCAGGAAATAATGGCCCTCGTGGCAGAAGGGCGTCAAAAAGGGGCCCGGCTTTCCGCCCTCTGCGATCTCCTGGGCCTGTCTCCCCGAACGGTGCAGCGTTACCTGTCCGCGCCTCCCGACCTCGGGGCCGAGGATGGGCGGAAGGCCGCCCAAGCGAGGAGGGTTCCGGGCAACCGGCTCACTCCCGACGAGGAAGAGGCGATTGTGTCCACGCTCAACCAGCCGCGTTTCGCCTCCCTCTCTCCGGCCCAGATTGTTCCCATGCTGGCCGACGAAGGCGTCTATCTCGCCTCGGAATCCACCCTTTACCGGATTCTCCGGAAACGGGGACAGTTGGCTCGCCGGGGGCGCGCCCGGGTCCCCACCCACAGGCGTCCAACCCCTCTTTGTGCCACGGCTCCCAACCAGGTCTGGACATGGGATATCACCTATCTGTCCACGACGATCAAGGGGCAGTTTTTCTATCTCTACCTCTTTCTGGATCTCTACAGCCGGAAGATCGTCGGATGGGAGGTCTGGGCCAGCGAATCCGCCGACCATGCGGCGGACACCCTCAAAAAGGCCGTGCTTCGGGAGACCGAGGGAGGCCACGCGCCCCGGGTCGTTCTGCATTCGGACAATGGCGCCCCGATGAAGGGAGCCACCATGCTCGGCATGCTCCAGAAACTGGGGATTTGTCCCTCGTTCGGACGTCCTTCCGTCAGCAACGACAACGCCTACTCGGAGTCTCTCTTCAAGACGATGAAGTACCGCCCGAACTATCCGGTGGATCGGCCCTTCGACACCCTGGAGGAAGCTCGTCAATGGGTGGCGTCCTTTGTGCGGTGGTACAACGATCATCACCGGCATAGCGCTCTCAAATTCGTGACGCCGTCCCAGCGGCATCGGGGAGAGGACCGGGACCTTCTCCAACACCGAACACAGGTGTATCAGTCTGCCCAGCAAAGGAACCCCGAGCGATGGTCGGGAAACACCAGAAACTGGAGCCCCATTGAAGCGGTCTTTCTTAATCCCCAGCGAGAGCCGAAAGAGAAGGGGCACTCTTCCAAAAGTCAATCCTCAAAAAATGTGCGACAGATTGCTTGACAATTACCGAAAGGACTCCAGAGGCGCATTGTGAAGGCGACGCAAGAGGAAGGCGAAACCGGCTCCCGACGAGGGGGCTTATGAGTGTTCGAGCCGTGTGCGCAGAAATGCGCACGCACGGTTCCGAGGGGAGGCAGGGTCAGTAATGGCCCTCCCTTACTCGACGATCCCTTTCTCCTGAAGGGATTTCGGTTCGCCCTCTGATCAACGATGGGAGGAATCGTTCATGCCCTTGGTCCTGATTGCTCGATGGTCTTCTCCAGGAATTTTCCGGATGAGTCCGCACCGGCTGGCGAATGGCTGAGGGATTTCCTTGTTTCCGATTTT
>DAIBSV010000203.1 GCA_027415455.1 Nitrospirota bacterium
AGACGACTCAATGGTTCTGTGCAGAGTCGCAAAAAACTATCACCCTTGGCCCTTGCCTGTTTGAATGTGGCATACCGCATGTCCGGCAGACCCGAAGAGAGCGCATGCCAGGACAGGTTCAACGCATTCATGCCCCGGTAAGGTTTTCCGGTCAAAGCATTGACTGGCATACCGTCTCCGGTCACTTTCCAGGGCCGGGTCCAGGGAGCGGTCCCGGTCTCCAGGGCATGGATCATTTTCTCTGTGATCTGGGCGTAGAACTCTTGCGTGTTCATTTTCTTTCCTCCTGGTTGCGTGCCCGTCCTCCCAGAAGGAAGCGGGCACAAGAGACATGCCCGCATTGGGCTTGATTAGTCGATTACCCCGAGGTTTCGGTAATACGACTCCATTTGATTGAGCTCTTTTTCCAGTTCTTCGTCGGAGAGCTCGTCGATCCAGTCCTCCCGATTTTCACAGTCTTCAGCAATCTCCATGCCGTCCTCCCGAAAGAAGCCCGTTCCGGAAGGAGCGGGCGTTGGTGACCCGCTCTGGGCCTTGGTGATAGTTTTTTGCGACTCTGCACAGAACCATTGAGTCGTCTTCTGCGCTTTTTTCCCAACAATCGAGCCGGTTTCTCGTTATCCGGATAGCACGACCGAAAAACTGAGAACGAGTTTCATGATTGGGGAGTCATTTTTGGACAACACTGTCTGAAGGGAGACCTGGCGCGAATCGCAAGGAACCTTTAAAGACACTGTTTCTCTTGTTTGATTAGCTTTGGGGATTGGTTTAGCGACTTGGCTTTTGGACTTTAGATTTGAAGTGAGAATGCCCGCTTTTGTCCCTGCGACCGAAATCGGGCGAGACACCGTGGGGCCAACGTGAGAGATAAATTCAATATACCATAAAAATATTGAATGGCAAGATTTGTTTTCGTCTATAGCGAGATATTTTATTCAATATCTTCCTCACTCTCTTGGGTCGCTCCGACAATTGTCTCCTTCCGTTCCCCCGCTCCTCCTTTTCCCCGTCGTTTTGTCCGCTTTCTCCCGTCCCAATTTTCCGGGTTCAGGAAGCTATAATCCGGTTCGTTGGACACTGGTTTTGGAGAAGGTGCCGTCCAGAAGGCCGGGATCTGGTTTTCCCGAACCTTGGGAAAGGTGACATACGGCCAGACAAGGCGATAGACTCCATGGCCGGTATTCAGCGACAACAGGGCAAGAATCCCGGGGCTGCTTCCCCGGTTGTCCCCCAGACCATTGAGATCGTGAGACGTCACGACCGGTTCGGATTCGACCACTTCGGTAATTGTTTTTCGAAGACCGTTCTCGGAGTTTGTGAAGGAGATCCGTCGGCTCCGAACGCTTCGTTCTCCGAAAAACTGGGTCAGCCAGCGAACCGTTTCCACGCCCTGACTCCGGCAGACGACATACGTCCCACAGATTGCAGCCCAGACGTCCGCCGTCTCCCGACCATAAATCTCCCGGAGCTGGGACAGGTCCTGCAAACCCAGAAGGACGCAGAGGCCTTTCGAACGGCCCACTTCCAGATACTGCGCGAAATTTTCGAGACGACCCAGCTGGGGAAATTCGTCCAGGAGAAACCAGATCCGTCGCGTTTTGGAATCCGGCATTTCGGGGGAGTTCATAATCGCCCCGAACGCCGAAATGATCGTCTGAATGTAGGCCCGTTCTAGGGTCAGATACCGCTTGTTTCCTTGGAGGATAATCACCCGGCGTTGAACGATCGGGGTCAGAGCCCATTCCCGGAGGGACACTCGGGGAATCACCCGCCCTGGTTCAATTTCTTTACCTGTAAAAGGGTCCGTGTTGTCCCACGCCCGGGACAGGTCGTCAATAGAACCGGTGAAGGCATTCATGCTTGAGAGCAGACTGGCTCCTGTGCTGGTCGGCCCTCCTCCCGCTCCGACGAAGACCGGGGCAAGGTTTGGCGCATACAACATGATCGCTCCCAGAATCGTTTCCTGGGAGTTCAGGGCTCGGGAGAGATCCTTCCAGGACCACTGCGTCCCCCGGGTCGTCTGAAGGTGCTGAATGCAGGCTTTGACGATCTGCCGCGGGGCCTCGCTCCAGAACTTGTCTTTCGATTCGGGAATCAGCCGTTCGGCAAAGGTTGCCGCGTCGCTGGCATTCTCGATATCCTTGCCCACGTCCCACGCCCAAGTCCGGGCGTCCCAGGGAGCCAATAGAATCATGTCCGAATCGGCAACGGGAAGCCCGGCGGTCATGTCGCTTTTGTTGTCGTAGAGGATCAGCCGATCTTCTGGCCCGGAGCGCATTCTCTGGAGGATCGACTGCAATATGTTCCATATGACCTGGGTTTTGCCGGAGCCAATGGCGCCAAGGACGAAGAAGTGACGGGTTTCCCGATCACGCGATATGGGAACGTCCGGGTGAATTGAAATTCCCTCTCCCGACTTGGCAATCTCTTGTCGAAGCTCACGGTTCGCTTCCACTGCGCTGTTAAAAACCCGCTTCCCGGACACATGAACCTTTTTGAGCCGTCCCCGAGAGGCCCACAAGAAGGCGAGAATTCCTGCAAGGAGCCCGCTTCCCATAGAGAAAGCCAGGATTCCTTCAAACGCTCGAAGAAGACCGTGGTGACTGAGCCAGAATTCTACTTTGTTCCAGTCATATCCGTTGAAAGGGTTCCTGTGAACAAAATGAAGAATCCAAAGAATCGAAATCTCTACTGCCAGATTGTTTCCCTTAGCGTCCTTGGTCGGGAAAGGCCAAGGGGCCAGGCCAGGAACATGCCAGAGTCCAAACCACAGTGCACCGGAAACGACCGCCAAAACCACAACAAAAACCAGGAATCCCCGGCTCAAGTTCCTTCTTTCTCTTTCTTGCGGAGATTTGACCGAATGCCTCCTTTTCAACCGGTTTGCACGTTTGGGGGAAGGAAGAAGAACTCCCTGAGGTTGATACCCTGGTCCGGGTTTTGAATCTTCTTTCTTCGGCGTCTCAGAAGACCCGGGTTTTAAATCGATCAGGTGGTCAGCCATGAAGTGCCTTCCCCCGAATTTCCTGTTCCGTCCTGCTCTCATAACGTGTCCGGTTCACTCTTTCCCGCCGTCCCCGGGCC
>DAIBSV010000204.1 GCA_027415455.1 Nitrospirota bacterium
CGCGCTTCACTGCGTCGGCGTCGTTCTTCTGGAACCGCTCGAGGTATTCTCCGGCGCGAAAACCGGCGGAGGAGGAGAAATCCCGGTCTCGCCAGACGGCGGGGGATTTCCGGTCAAGGCCGAAAAGCCTGAGGCCCGCCCGGTTGGCAAAAAGCCAGCGTCCCTTCCGGTCCTTCACAAAGACGGGGAGCCCGGAGGCCTCGAGAAGGCCGGTGACCCGGGTGGAATCAACCCTGATCCTCCGCACTCCGAAGGCCATCCAGAGGACGCCTCCCGCGGCCAGTAAAAAGGACATGGCGCCAAAAGACAGGCGCAGATCCTCGGTCCAGCCGTAGTCATGGCGTGTCTCCCTAAGACGGCGCGCCAAAACCCGCTCCCGGTGGGCTAGGATCCGCATCCCCTCCCGGATCAGGGAGGACTCTACCCGGAGTGTCCCGTTGTCGATCCCCCGGACCAGACTCCGGAAGTAGCCCTGCTCCTCCGGCTCCATCCCTTTCCAGGCAAGAGGCGTCCGGACAAGGGAGGTCAGGAGGCTTCTGAGGTTCGCCACATCCCGAAAGACGGTCTGCGTGGATCCGGAGCTTGCAAGGTCGGTCTGGACGCGCTCAAGGGCCGACCGGATGTCGCGAAGGAGCTCCCGGGACTGCTCAAGGGCCACGTCATGCCGTAGCAGCCTCCCTTCGTCTGTGCCGAGACGGGCGGAGACGACGAAGAGCAGGAGGCTTCCGGCAACCAGCAATGTTCCGGTCAGGAGAGTCCTGTCCCATAGCGTCCTGTCGTGGTTGGTTCCCACACCTTCCTCCTGGAGGGCCGTCCGGCTGGACGCCCCTCCTATCGATTCCTGACCCCAAGTATAGTCTCATGGCAAAGCTCCTGGCATCTGTCCGTCATCAAATCCGGAAGATGGATGGCGGGGGCGAAAGATAAAGTCATTTCGTCCGCCTCCCTAAATCGCCACGGTCACGGGATTGGACACGCCCTGTGGCAAATCATCGGTTCCTCGCGGGGAGATTTTCCCGGAGGGGAGGGATCAAAACGGAGACGAAATCCTGCCGGGAAGGCCAATGGGTGAATAGACCAGGAGGAGGGAAGGGAGCAGCAGGGACCGGCATGGGAGGTTTCATGGAAAGAGGTGGGACCGCACTCTCTGGCGCCTCCATGGAGACCTCCCGCACGGACCGGGCCGATTCCGTCCGACCCCGTCTCAATTCCTAACAAGCGAAAACATTGATTTCTTTGTCCAGAAATCAGGTCCCAAAGGTCTACCCCCGGGGGGCTTGCGCCATCCCCAAGGCCAAGCCTCTCCGTAGAGCCGGTCCCAGGCTCAGGAATAGAGCGGTTGCGAAAAGAAGGAGGGTTCCCGGCTCGGGAGTCTCGGAGAGGGAGCTTCCCCCAAATTCGTAGGAGCCTTCATTGGTCTGAAACTTGACGGCAAAATCCGAGAGGGTGATGGAGGGGGAGCTCCCGAAGGTCCCGTCCAGGGCCAGGACGAAAGAGTCGGACATTCCAGGAGTAAGCCCCGAATGTCCTCCGCTGCAATTATTGCTGTCTCCTGTCAGACAGACATTTTCCGATTTGAAGCTGTCAACATTTCCAGGAGAATAAGCGTACTTGAAATAGGATCCCGGAGTTGTGATTTGAGCTCCACTTACTGAGAACCCATTAAAGCCCAGCGAATTGAGAACGATAGGGTTTAAAGAGGAACTGGCATTCGTTGTCGTGTTTTTGACTGTCCAGTCAAGGATGGTGACGGAGGATGTCAGGCTAGACAACGCAAATGTTCCCAAGGCCGAAAGGGTCGAGCCTCCCGGGATGGTGTCGGAAAAACCCACCGAATAAGAGTTATTCACATCGGCCGATGTCAGGGTTTCAGAAAAATTGGCCCGGGCGTCGGGAAGGAAAAAGATCCCGGAGGAGGCCACGAAAACGGCAACCAGCAAAAGGGAGCGGGAAAGGATTTGTCCTTTCAGGGCAGGGCGGTTCATGGGACCTCCGGGGTCATCCTTGTGTCTAGGGTTTCCGTGTCTCCGGATCGGGGGATCTTCTTGATCGGGACACTATCAGTTCAAGTTCAAAAAGTGTGATCGAAATCACGGTTGCCTATATAAATGCAGTTTTCATACCAAATTTACCAAGGCCGAAAAATGGGGCTCTCTTGAGGAGAGTCTAAATGAATATTTCAGAAAATTGGAAAATTCTCTGACAGCTGTCGCGGGATTTTTACAATGATCAATGATAAAAATGAAAAAAGAGGCTGGAGGAGAAATCAGTTCCCTCCGGCCTGCCCTTCCCAAATTCCATAGTCGAAGTTCGATCCGCTTTTTTGGCATTCAAATCATTTGGCGGATTAAGACGACTGACGAGTCTCCCGCGACGAGAACCTCTCCAGGGGGATTCCGGAAGAGAACAGACCTAAATCCCCCAAGTGACGACAATAGATGAGTGCTTTCAACAAACGGGCCCCGGAGGTTGGGGATCAGCGAGAACCCACATTCGGCACTTCTCGATTTGAATCTGATCTATTTTCTCGACCGATGAAAAATTTCAAAAACTCGTTACCCCTAGGGGGCTCCATAGATCGCCTTCACCTCCGGAGAGAAGAAGGACACGATCTTTCGCTGAACCGCCTTCATCCAGATTGCTCCGTCCGGGTCTCCCCGGGAAGGCCTCCAGTTGATCCCGTCCATGAGCTGGAAGATCCAGCGCATCGTGGGACGGCTGGTTGGCTTCTTCTTCTGATCCGGGAGTGAGGCCTTGAGTTTCCGGAGCGTGCTCCGGAGTTCCTCTTCCGCCAGCAAGTAGATCAACAGGGCCACGGCCATGATCATCGTGAGCGCCATGATCCGTTTCTCGCTTTTCAGGAAGAACGCGTCCGCAAAGAACAAAGGGTCTTTGTAGAACCTGAATCCCGGTTCGATCGAGGTTCCCTGGGCCTTGTAGAGGGCGATCAGGTCTTTGGACGAGATTTCCGGGTCATCCAGGTAGTTCGTCGCTACGACAAAGAACCCCTTCCGGCGAAGCGTGCTCTCGACCTTCTCCGGATCCTTCTCGAAGGAGCCCGAGAGGCGATACCCCAGA
>DAIBSV010000205.1 GCA_027415455.1 Nitrospirota bacterium
TCGCGGGAATAGCTCAGCGGTAGAGCATCGCCTTGCCAAGGCGAGGGTCGCGGGTTCGAATCCCGTTTCCCGCTCCAGTATTTTCAACACTTTTCGGTTTTATTCCTTCATATGAAATCCTGCCATTGCCTTCCCCTTAATCATTAAGGGCAAAAGACATTTAAAATCCTAGGACTAAGGATCTTCACGGTCCGGTCCAACCCGTTCAATACAGTTTTCCGTTTTGAGCTTCTTGATCTGCCAGACGTTCCTGCGCGAGACATTCCGATCATCTCTGCCAGTCCCTGGAGGGAAAGGGATGGATTGGCAGAGATCAAATCGAGAATCCTTGGGTTTTCTCCCCGGTTTTCTGAATGGTTTTCTTTGTAGTTTTCTGGATAGTTCTTTCAGGGCGATATGGAGTGAGGGTAGGAAAACTCCACCCGCAAGCCCGTTGTCTCATGTCGGAATTTAGGGGACGGATTGTGCGCCTTTCGGCAGGACTCCACAATCCGTCTTGGGCGTTGGGAACCCGCAAATGCTCTTCATCCATTCGTCCCGCCAGGAGCTTTTGTGTTCCCGTCGCTGATCTTCGCTCATTTCAAGGATCCTTCTTTAAGAAACCCATTTTAGAGATCCAGTCAGTCTAGCGCGGAGGGGCCGGGTCGAAGCCTAATCCTTGGAGAGCATTCACCACGCTGTCCCAGTCGGGAGGAAAGGAAGTCTTCTCGGACGGTTCTTTCTTGATGAGGTCAAATCTTCCAAGGTAAGCTCTCCCGAAAAACA
Organism: Nitrospirota bacterium; assembly: GCA_027415455.1. Next base: position 766 of record DAIBSV010000205.1, read on the forward strand.
ACGGGCTAAATCTCATTCCGGTTGATGCTGGATTATGAGCGCCCGGATCTGTTTTAGGACAAATATGATCCTAGTTGACTGAGTTTTTCTACGCCACCCCCGAGGGACAACCATCTTGGTGGGATTTTTATCATGAAAATGTTCAAAATGTCTCTCCATTCCTTGGGATTTGTGTCAAAATTCCTCAGTTTTATGTCAGAGAGTGCCAGGTTGTTTAACGTAAAACAGTATCCTTCGCACAGATGAAGCCTGATAAAGTTTCTGAAGAAGACCTCATCGCTCGGGTCCGCTTGTGTGATAATCTGCCCTGATGTCGGAACGGATGAATCAAAGGAGGAGGACATGAAAAAGGTTGCCATCGTACTCGGCGTGATTCTCGTGATTCTTGGGGTGGCATTTGTATGGCTGCACAACAATCTGGACAGCCTGGTCAAAAACGCTATCGAAAAATACGGAAGCCAGATGACCGGGACGAAGGTCCAGGTATCTTCCGTTGAAATCAAGGCCTCCGAAGGAACCGGCATCGTGCGGGGGCTCGTTGTCGGGAACCCTTCCGGCTTCAAGACCCCTTACGCCCTGAAAGTCGGCCGGATCGAAATGGTTCTCGACATCGAAAGCCTCGCAAAACCCGTGGTGCTTATTAAAAAGATCGCCGTCTCCGCCCCGGATGTCATTTACGAGAGGGCCAACGGCACCACCAATTTCGACGCCATCCAGAAACATGTCGCGGAGCAGGCCGGATCCTCTTCCGGACCGTCGAGCGAGAAGGGAGGTGGGAAGAAGCTCATCGTGGAACACCTGTCCGTCACGAATGCGAAGGCCCAGGCGAGCGCCGCCTTCATGAACGGGCGGATGGTCTCCGTGACCCTGCCCAATATTTTCTTAAACAACATCGGCAAGGCCCAAGGCGGGGTCCCTCCCGGGGAGCTGGGCCGGCAAATCGGGAACGCCCTCAAGGAAAAACTCGAAGCCTCGATCAACTTCGGAGACATCGCAAAGTCCATGGGAACCACGCTGGAAAAGGCGGGAAATGCCCTGAAGGGCATCAAGGGATTTTTCGGACAATAGTCTGGGAGGAACCGCTCTTCCGGCCTCTCCGGACGGCTTCACACCGGAGATTCTTTTCGCAATGGCTGCAGGACGGCAAGGGGACGGGAAATCCTCCCGGACCCTTGTCCACCAGCCAACTGGCCGGACCCGTGTTCTGACACGGAAGTTGGTCCGGATGCCAACAGCCACGTAAATTCCCTCCATTGGGGAAATTGAAAGTTCCCCCCTCACCGTCAACGCGCCTCGCCCTCAGCCGCCCAAGGTGGCCCCTCCGCCGGCCCTCTGTCTCAAGCTGACGATGTCCCGCAAGGGGGGAGCCCCGAATCTCCGGCTGTATTCCCGGCTGAACTGGGACGGGCTTTCGTAGCCCACCTGAAACCCGGCCGTCGCGGCATCCAGTCGCTCCACCATCATCAGGCGCCGGGCCTCCATGAGCCGCAGCTGCTTCTGGTACTGCAACGGACTGAGCGCCGTCACCCTCCTGAAGTGATGATGGAAGGTGGAGGGGCTCATGCCGGCCTGCCGGGCCAGTTCTTCGATGCGCAAGGGCTCGGCAAAGTGGCTCCTGAGCCATTCGGTCGCCCGGGCGATCTGATGGCTCAAACTTCCCTCCAGGGCAATCTGCCGAAGCCGCATCCCCTGTTCTCCCACCAGCAGACGATAGAGGATCTCTCTCTGAATGAGGGGGGCCAGCAGGGGAATGTCCTTCTCCTCCTCAAGCAACCCGATCAGCCGTTCGAAGGCGTTGATCAGGGACGGCGTCACCGTCCCGGTGGCCATGCCGCGCCCTGACGGCTGGGACCGGGGAGGAGGTAGCTGGCTGTCCACCATGAGCTGCGAGACCTCCTTAAGATCGAGCAAAAGCTTGAGCCCCAGGTAGGGTTTTTCCGGACTGGCCTCGGTAATTTCGACGATCGTGGGGAGATGCACGGAGGTGACCAGAAAATGCCGGGCATCGTAGACATAGGTGTCTTCCCCCAGAAGGACCCGCTTGCTTCCCTGCGCCACAAGGCAGAGGCTGGGCTCGTACTGTCCGCTCATAGGCCCGGTGAGTCCCTCCCGTCTGAAAAGGGACAATCCCGGAATGCCGGTCGTGTGCCTCTCTCCATGCTCGGTCCATCGGGCAATGAGGGCGGTCAGTGTGGCCATGGGGCTGACGTCGTCTCTCCCCATCATATTATTTAAATTAAAAGAAGATTTCATGGGACCCTCCTTCTTTGAGGATACCGGTTTCCCGTCACCCGGTTCAATCC